>WJMR01000042.1 GCA_014727845.1 Ignavibacteriales bacterium | reverse complement strand
CGTCGTGCGCGATCACCGAGAAGAGCTTATCCTTCGCGGCGTTCGCCTCGCGCAGCTCCTTCTCCATCTTCGCGCGCTCGGTGATGTCTTTCGAGACGTGGACGAGCGATACGACTTCGCCCGCGTCGTTAAACTCGGGCGCGTAGGTGGCGTGGAATCGTCGCTCGCCTTGCGCGGCGTCGAAACTGAACTCCGCCTCGACGGGGTGTCGCGTCTCGATCGCGCGTCGCATGCGCGATTCGAGAAACTCGACGAACTCGGCGGCGTAACCGAAATCCGACGGACCCTTGCCGATATACTCACGCGCCGGTACGCCCGTAAACTTCTCGACGCTCGGGCTGATGTAGGTGTGCTTCAGATTCAAGTCGAAGCGGCAAACGATGTCGGGTAAATTGTCGGCCAAGGTACGAAAGCGCCGCTCGCTCTCGCGAAGTTGTCGCTCGTATTCGCGCCGGGAGGTGACGTCCTCGTACATCACGATGACGCGTTTCACTTTGCCCGCTTCGTCCATAAGCGGGACCGTCGTCGCGCGGGCGCACACGCGCCTCGTTTCTCCGTCGGGCGTTTCCACTTCGTAGGAAAATTCCGGAACCTCGATCGTCTCGCCCTCGAAGGACCTTCTAACGGCGGCCGTCACGCCGAGTTTTTCGGCGCGTCCGTTTTGGAAGAAATCGCACTCGCGCATCCGGGCTTCGGTCGCGCCCCACATCGCCTCGTACGCCTTGTTGACGAACGCCGTCTTGCCGTCTTTTCGGATTACCTGCACGCTCACGGGAACGTTTTCGATCAACTCGCGCACGTTCTTTTCCTCTCGACGGAGCGCCAGCTCTACTTCTTTATGCTTGGTGACGTCGAGTGCGGCGCCCCAGAAACGAACCGGCGTACCCGTCGCGTCGCGTTCGGCGGCGCCGAGCGCTTCGTGATACTTGAGCGATCCCTCGGGCAGAGGGACGCGATAGGTTACGAGGAACGCCTCGCCCGATTCGATCGAGTTTGCCACGGCCGACGTGATCGCATCGCGATCGTCGGGATGAAGGAGCTCGCCGACGCGTTCGAGTGTTGGGGTAAAGCTCGCGGGGTCTTTCCCGAAGAGCGCGTACATCGAGTTCGACCAATCGAGCGTCTTGCGCTTGAGGTCGTAGTTCCATACGCCGAAGTTCGACAGGCGTTGCGCCGCCTCCATCCTCTCGTTGACGAGGCGGAGTTCCTCCGTCGAACGCTTAAGCTCCGAAATGTCGGTCGCCACGACGACGGCTTTGCGCCGCTCCCCATTGTCTCGGTAGGGGGCGAGGCGAACGTCGAACCACAGCTCAGTTCCGCCCGGCGCGATCATCGGCAGTTCGTAGCGTTGCGAGACGTCCTTCTCTATCGCCTCGCGCATCCGTTCCTCGCCGAACGAGCGACGGTCCTCTCGTATATAATCGAATAACGAGCGGCCCTCCACGTCCGACGCTTTGAACGGTTCGGGATAACGGTTGATCGACTCGATCTTCCCCTCATCGTCGAGAAGCGCGACGACGTCGGGGATTTGCTCTACGAGGAGACGATGGAGGCGCTCACTTTTAGCGAGGCGCTCCTCGAGTCGCTTCCGCCCGGTGATGTCGTCGTTGACGCCTATGACCAATCTCGGCTTGCCGTCGGGGTCGCGTTTCAGCACGCTCGCCGAGTCGGAGAACCAGCGATAGTCGCCGTCGGCGTGGCGCGCGCGATACTCGCTATAAATCGCCTCGCCGTCGGCGATCTCGTAGAACGGCTGTTGGAACGACGCCAGCTTGGCGGCGTCCTCGGGATGAAGAACGGAGGCGAGAAAGTTGTCCCCCATCTCGCGGATCTCCTCGGGCGTATAGCCGAGTAATTTTCGCGCGAGACCGTTCGAGTAAACGTTGCGGTTCTCGACGATGTCGTACACATACATTAAGACGGGCGCGTTATCCGCAAGGCGTTTGATGAAGTCGAAATAGGCGTGAGGGCGTCGGGCGAGGTCCTCGTACTCCTCAATTTTGTTCTCGAGTTCGCGAACGCGCGCTCGTAGTCGCTCGAGTTCCCCCGGCTCGCCGCCGTGTTCGTGGTCTATGGTCAAAAGTCGCCCCGCAATATAATCGATTAGATTACAGAGTAGCCATCTTTTCAGCGAAAAGCAACCGCGTCCGCGTTATTATTTTCAAGCGGAACGTCGCGCCGTTCGTCCCTAATCTTGACCGCTCCTCACTCGGCGCCGCCGTCCGAGGTAATTTGGTTTCATCGGAGCGCGCGATGGGCGATATTGCGGGCGTCGTCAACAACAAAAAGGAAGGAGACGAAGATGCTATCAAGAATCGGAACGACCGCGGCGTTACTGGCGTTGGCGTTCGTCGCGACTTCGTTCTCCAATCCGCAAGCCCGTCCCCCCCGCGCCTCCACATTGGCGCTCCTCTGCGAACTGCGGATGGAGCTCGCCGACGAGGAGCGGGGCGAGTTGATCTACGAGCTCGGCGAACGACGCGCGGTCGAAGCCGTCGAGTGTTTAACGAGAATCCTCGACGAGGACGACAACGAAGGCGTGCGGATTATGGCGGCGCTCGCGCTGCGAAAGATCGGCGACGACGTCGGATTGGACGCCGTGAAACATGCCGCGATCTACGACGACAGCGGCTACGTCAGGAAAATGTGCGGCGTGTTTTACGTGGATTGGCGATTGAGTATGACCGCGAATTTGCCCCAATAGCGTACCCGAAAGACATCCCTCCTCAACGACCCGCCTCAATCGCAAAGAAGGCGAAGCTTATCGCGGGCTTCGCCTTTTTTATTATCCGAAAACAAAGTGGAATTTATTTCGCCGAGCGGACGACGCGGAAGCCGATGAAATCGCTCGCGGAGCGGTCGCCGATCGAGGAGCGCTTGGTGGCGCGGGCGTCGTCGGGGGAGAGATAGCAGGCGCCGCCCCGCACGACGATCGCCATGCCGCGATCCGGTCCGCGCGGATTATCCTTGGGTCCGACGCCGTAGTACCGCGAGGAATACCAATCCCAACAGAGCTCGGCGACGTTGCCGCTCATATCGTAGAGCCCGAGTTCGTTCGGTTCGAGCTCGCCGACGGGTTGCGGCGCGCCCCCCGAATTGCCCGCGTGCCACGCCACTCGGTTCGGGTTGTCGGAGCCGCTGTAGATGGTGAACAGATCGCCCTTCGCGCCGCCGCGCGCGGCGAATTCCCACTCGGCTTCGGTGGGGAGTCGGTAGCCGTTCGCGTTGAAGTCGCAGAAGATCTCGTCCCGCGATTTCCCGATCGTGTAGCAGGGCGTCAGCCCTTCTTGCCGACTTCGTTCGTTGCAGTACGAGGCGATCCGATCCATCGTGAGCAGAGAGGCGGGGTGGTTGTCGTTGCCCGGTCCGAACACTTCGTCGCGCATCACGCGGCGCCACTCGGCGCGAGTAACCTCGAAGACGCCGATATAAAAATCGTCCACGCGCACCTTATGCGGCGGAAGCGCGTAGTCGCGTTTTACGACGCTGCCCATGAGGAACTCGCCGCCTTCGACGAACGTCGTCTTCGAGGCGTTTCTCGTGGCTTGCCCCTGCGCCGAGGCGACGCAAAGGGAAAGCAGCGCGAGGGCGATAATGACGGTCGGAGAATTTCGTGATTCGCGGTTCATAGCTTTCGTCGTCGGTTGGATAATAGCGTCGTTTTCTCTAAATTATTTGCCACTCGGCGCGAACGATTCGCGTCGTCAAATACTAACGCTTATCTATTACTATTATCGACCCTCGGCGGTCGAAACTTTATGAAAATAGTTCCGAAACATCCTCGACGCAACCCCTTCGAGACGCACTTCCGATTCGCCGCCGCGTTGGTGGCGATCCTCGCCGTCGTCGTGTTCCTCGTGATGATGGGATAGCGAACGCTATTCGGCGCCCGCGTTATTCGAGGTCGGCGCGTCGGTCTCGTCGAGAGCGTCCGAAGCGGATTTCAGTTTCACCCCGCGCATAGCGAGGTCGGCGATCAAGTCTTGCGCGCCGAGGAACGAGCTCGCGTGCAAGAGTATCACGGCGGGCGCGTTCCCGTCGATGTTTTCGACAAGGTCGCGGATCGCCCGTCTTGTTTTCGCTTCGGATCTCGTCGAAACGCTTTCGAACCTCGATCGCGGTATCAGTTTACGACCGCGCCTTCCAAACTGTTCTTTCAAGAAATTGAACGCGACGCCGCCGAACGCCGACGCGTCCTCGTCGTAGAGGTAGAAATCTTGTAGCGGAAACGAGGCGACGATCGATCGGATGGAAATCCGTAATCGATCGGGCGCGTAGTCGCCGTCGAGACGGTAGGCGGGATCGTCGATGTCGTCGCCGAGCAGGGCGACGTATTCCTTTCCGTTCTTCACCGCGCGTTCGGCGACGTCGTAGGTCGCTTCGGACGGGACGAGGACGAGCGTAAAATTTTTCGGAATCTCCAAAAGCCGCGCCAGTTCCTCCTCCGAGAGGTCCTCGACGCCTTCGACGAGGAAAGCGACTTCGCGTTTACGGCGTTCGAGGTCGGGATCGATCCGAAAGCGCGCGTCGATTTTGAACGCTTCGCTCGGCTCGACGACGACGTCGGAGACGCGGTGGAAGCGGCGTTCCTCGGCGCGAATCGAGACGCCGACGTCGTCGAAAAGTTGTTGGAGCCGAAAGACGATCGAAAGGATCGGCAGATCGGCGGGAACGCGGACTTCGTAGCGCTCGCGCACCACGCCGGAGCGGAAGTCGGCGTCGATCTCGCGCTCGATCATCTCGTCGGTAAGGTCGAATTGGCGCAACCCGGCTTGGAAGATCGAATCGACCACATGCGGCGGCGCGCCGTATTTCAGCTCGAACCCCTCGCCGTAGTAGTCGTCGGCGAAGTGGGAGACGACGACGTTGGCGAGGAGCGCCGCGACCGCGACGATCAAACCGATTTCGACGAGTCGTTGTTTCTTCTTGAGCGGCGTGCGTTCCGGCTTCGGCGACGGTCGTTCGTCGCCCTCGCGTTTTTCTTGATTCATAGCCGAAATATATAAAAAAGCGGCGTCCTTCGCGTCGAGGTCGGCGCGGACGCGGCGGAATTCTCGACGCCCGCAATTGCGCGCGGGTGGTTGAATCCGAGATTATTTTAACGTAAATTACAAAGCTACAAATTAACCGCTAAACGAGCGGAGCGAAACGATGGCGAAGATCAAGAACATCGAAGCGTATTGCGATTTCTGCGACGCGACGACGAAAATGGAATTGGCGAACGAAGCCGGCGAAGGGTTCGAAGACGACCGCCGCTGGGCGAAGTGTAAGAAGTGCAAGCAGATGACCCTTGTGGACGTCAACGAGATCGGCAAGGATAAGGCGCCGACCGCCAAAGACGTGGACGGCGAGAATTGCGAGACCTACTCCCCGAAGAAGGAGTTCGAGGTCGGCGAGTCGATCTATCATCAAGGGTTCGAGGATTTCGGCGTCGTCGTTTCCAAGGAGCGGCTCTCGAACGGCAAGAGTTCCATCTTAGTCGAGTTTCAGAAAGAGGGAACGAAGAAACTCCTCGAAACGCCGAAGGAGTCGTAAACGGCGCCCCCGTCGTTAACGAATTGGAAAGAGAATAAAACCGACAATTAGAAAGGAGCGGTTCTTTTGGTAGGCATTAACGTTCAAGACAACGAATCGATCGACCGCGCGCTGAAGCGCTTCAAGAAGAAATACGAGCGCTCGGGCGTGTTGAAAGAGTTCAAGCGACGCACGTTCTTCCAGAAACCCTCGATCACCAAGCGCGTCAACAAGATTAAGGCGGTCCGTCGGGCGCAGAAGCTTGAACGTCACAACCGCTAACCGACGTCTATAAGAATTCCTTCTCGAAGTGTTCGACCAGCGTGTCGAACGCTTCGTCGGGCGTCGAGCAATACGCGTAGAGATCGAGGTCTTCCGGACCGATCATCCGATGGTCGAGCAGTCGCTCGATATTGACGATCTCTCGCCAATACTTCTCCCCGTAGAGCACGAGCTTCACGGGCTTTTTTATCTTCTTCGTCTGCGTGAGCGTGAGCGCCTCGAACGCCTCGTCCAACGTGCCGAACCCCCCCGGGAACGCGACCAACGCCTTCGCTAAATACGCGAACCAGAACTTCCGCATAAAGAAGTAGTGGAACTCGAAACCGAGATCCTCCGAGATGTACTCGTTGAGGTGTTGCTCGAACGGCAAGCTAATGCCCAGCCCGATCGACTGACCGCCCGCCTCGAGCGCCCCCTTGTTCGCCGCCTCCATTATGCCGGGACCGCCGCCCGTGCAGACGACGAACCTGCCGTCGGCGTAGTCGAGATCGAGCGACCACTTCGTCAGTTTCGCCGCGAGCTCGACCGCGTCCTCGTAGTACGCCGACATGTCATGATCTTGCTGAGCGTGGCGGAGGATGTCCGCGAAGTTGTTCATCTCTTTCGGATTCGCGCCTCGGAGTTGCGTCAATCGCTTCTCCGTTGTCGCGCGCGGCAACGTTCTCGCCGATCCGAAAAAGACGACCGTGTCTTTAATCCGATGCTTCCGAAACCGCGCCGCCGGCTCCTCGTATTCCGCGAGAATCCGCAGCGTTCTGCCGGAAGAAGAGTTGAGGAAATCGAGGTTCTCGTACGCTTTCGGGGGATCGGTGGAGCTCGGCATAGGGACGGTTTTTTGTTCGAGTAAAGGTTTGTTATTTTAGCGACAAAATAAATTAAATATCTCAATTCCCAAAAACCGCCGTCGCCGGAGAACCCCGTCCACTTATGACCACACTCGCTCGATCGCTCGCGCTCGCGCTACTCGCCGCGATAGTTTGCCGCGCCCAACACGAGGCGCTCGCCGAACGCATAGACGAAAAACTCGACGACTTGCCGCGCGGTTCCCACGCCGCCGTGCTGGTCGTCAATCCGCTCATCAGCGACACGCTCTACCAACGCAACATCCACGAGCCGATGATCCTCGCCTCGAACACCAAACTCTTCACCACCGCCGTCGCGCTCTATCTGCTCGGCCCCGATTACCCCCTCTCGACGAAATTGCTCTGCGACGACGACAACCTCCGCGACGGCGTGCTCGACGGGAATCTCTACGTCAAGGGCTACGGCAACTCCGCGTTCGATTCGGACGACCTCGATCGATTCGCGCAAACCGTGCTCGACTCCGGCGCCACGCTGATTACCGGAGACGTCATCGGCGACGATCTCTACTTCGACTCGGAGTACATCCGCCGCGATTGGATCGAGGACGAGCAGACCTCCGTCGATCTTCCGCCCGTCTCCGCGCTCTCGCTCGATAAAAATCAAACGCTCAAAGAGTATCGCTATCGGCGCCGTCTCCGACGCAAGTGGGTCAACATCTCCAATCCGCCCCTCTTCTTCGCCGAGCGTCTCCGCGACTCGCTCGTGGCGAAGGGCGCGACCGTGCAAGGCGAACCCCATCGCGGATTCACCCCGCCAAACGCGGTCGAAATAGCCGACGCCTCGATCCCGTTGAAAGAGTTGGTCAAGATCGTCAACAAACGCAGCGACAACTTTCGCGCCGAGGTCCTCTTCAAAACGCTCGGCGCCGCCGCCACGGGCGACCAAGGCAACGCGATGAACTCCTCGCAGACGATCCACAAATTCCTCAAGGACAACGGCATCTATAAAGACGGCGCGAAACTCGTGGACGGGAGCGGACTCTCGCGATACAACTACGCCTCCGCCGATCAAATCGTCGCGCTCCTCACGTTCCTCTATCTCGACGTTCGGATGTTCGACGTGTACTATAGTTCGCTCAGCGTCGCGGGCGTGGACGGCACGCTCTCGGGCAGGATGCAAGGCGCCTCCGCCGAGTTCAACTTCCGAGGGAAGACGGGAACGCTTAACGGCGTCTCGACCGTATCGGGCTACCTCGTCACCTCGCGCGGCGAGGAGCTGATCGTGAGCGTCTTGATGTCCTTCAATCGTCGCGGCGCCGGCCACTACCGCGCCGTGCAGGACGAGATCATCGAAATGTTGGCGAGCTACGACTACTCGCCCTACGACTAACGAAGGGAGTTCTACTATGGGAACGTTGATGGTAAGCGTTTCGGGAATTCGCGGAATCGTCGGCGACGGTCTCGACCCGATCGTCGTCGCGCGTTACGCGTCGGCGTACGCGGACTTCGTCGGGAAGGGAGCGGTCGTCGTCGGTAGAGACTCGCGGCGGACGGGCGAGAGCGTGGCGGCGGCGCTCGTCGGAGCGCTTACCGCCAAAGGGCTCGACGTCGTCGATATCGGCGTGACCCCGACACCGACCGTTCTCTACGCCGTTAAGACGTCCGAGGCGCGCGGCGGCGTCGCCGTCTCCGCCAGCCACAACCCGAACGAGTGGAACGCGCTCAAGCTCCTCAACGCCGAAGGGGAGTTCATGACGCCCGACGAACACGAGCGGATGAAGCGCGCGCTCGACAAGACGACCGAGCGATTCGTCGCGTGGGACGCGGTCGGGACGATCTCGCGAGACCCCGACGCGCTCGAACGGCATCAAGCCGCGGCGTTGGCGATGGACGTTCTCGATCTCGACGCGATTCGCGCCCGGAAGTTTAAAGTGGTTCTCGATTGCGTCAACGGCGCCGGCGCGTGGTTTATGCCCGAGTATCTCCGCCGACTCGGTTGCGACGTCGTGGAGATCGACTGCGAGCGGACGGGCGTCTTCCCGCGCTTGCCGGAACCGCTGCCGAAAAATCTTACGAAAACTATGACGGCGACGAAAGAGGCGGGCGCCGATCTCGGCCTCGTCGTCGATCCCGACGTCGATCGTCTCGTGCTGATCGACGAGCGCGGCGAACCCTTCGGCGAGGAGTACACCGTCGCGATGGCGACCGACTTCGTTCTCTCGAAGATCAAGGGGGACGCGGTCGTCAATCTCTCGACCACGCGCGCCGTCGAGGATATCGCCGAGCGCGAGGGAGTCAAGTGTTGGCGGACGCCCGTCGGTGAGGCGAACGTCGTAAAGAAAATGAAGGAAGTCGGCGCGGCGATTGGGGGCGAGGGAAGCGGCGGCGTGATCTATCCCGGTTTGCACTACGGCAGAGACGCCCTCGTCGGATCGGCGTTCGCGTTGCAACGGCTCGTCGAGTTCGGCGGAACGCTCTCGGAATACAAAGCGTCGTTGCCGAGCTATCAAATCGTTAAGCGGACCTTCCCGATCGGCGACGCCGATCCCGACGCGGCGTTGGCGAAGATCGCCGAGAAATACGCGGGCGAGCGTGTCCGAACCGACGACGGTGTGCGCGTGGATTTCGAGGAGAGTTGGGCGCACTTTCGGAAGTCGAACACCGAGCCGATTCTGCGAGTCGTCGTCGAGGCGAATACCGCGGAGGAGGCGGAGCGAGAAGCGGCGAAGTACGTCGAGTATCTCGAAACGCTTATCTGATAAGGGTGAGAGCGGACGCGGACCGAAACGCTACGGGTCCCACCGTTCGAGGAGTTTTCGTTTGGTGGCGAGGAGGTCTTGCGAGATCACCTTCACCTCGCCGACGACGGGCATGAAGTTGGTGTCGCCCGCCCAACGGGGCACGAGGTGGAAGTGGAGATGATCTCGGACGCCCGCGCCGCCTACCTCGCCGATGTTGAGTCCCATATTAAACCCCTGTGGATTGGCGATCTCCTTAAGCGCGCGATGCGCGTTCTGTAACATCCGTCGCGCCTCGTCGAACTCCTCCGCCGTGAGCGACTCGAAGTCGGACGTGTGCCGATACGGCGCGACCATCAAGTGTCCGTTGTTATAGGGGTAGAGGTTCATCAAGGCGAAGACCTTCTCCCCCTTGGCGATCACCAGGGAGCGCTCGTCCGACGGCTCCTCCTTCGCCGCGTCGCAGAAGACGCACGACTTCTTTTCCGATTTCTCCTTGAACGACTCGATGTATTGCGAGCGCCACGTTGACCACATACGTTCCATAGCTCGGACCTTGCATAGGAGGGCAAAAAAAAGGGGACGCGTCGGCGTCCCCGTTCGGAACTACTCTTCTTCTTTTTGCTTCTTGAATTCCTCGATCACCTTCTGCTCGAACTCCTTCGGCATCTCCTCGTAGCGATAGAACGTTCGCGTGTGCATACCGCGTCCGCCCGTGAGGGAGCGGAGCGTGGAGGAGTATTTGTAGAGCTCGGCGAGGGGGACGTGCGCCTTAAGGATTTGGAACCTGCCGTCGCTATCCATGCCGAGGATCTTTCCGCGACGCGAGGAGATGTCGCCCATCACGTCGCCCATCGCGTCCTCGGGCACTTTGATTTCCAGCTCGTAGATCGGTTCGAGGATGATCGGCTTCGCCGCCTCGAACGCCTTGCGGAAGCACTGGGACGCGGCGAGTTTAAAGGACATCTCGTCGGAATCGACGCTGTGGTAGGAGCCGTCGAAGAGGGTAACCTTCACGTCGATCACCTTCGAGCCGGCGATGACGCCCTTCTCCATGATATCGACGATACCCTTCTCGACCGCGGGGATAAAGTTCTTCGGCACCACGCCGCCGACGATCGCGTCCTCGAAAACGTAGCCCTCGCCGCGCGGCGTCGGCGCCATCTTGAAATACACGTGCGCGAATTGCCCGCGTCCGCCCGACTGTTTTTTGTGCTTATACTCGGCGCTCTCGCACTTGCCCTTAATCGTCTCGCGATAGGGGATGCGCGGTTCGACGAGCTCGACCTCGACGCCGTAGCGTTCCTTCAGGCGTTTAACGGCGAGCGAGAGTTGGAGCTCGCCTTGTCCCGCGATGATCGTCTGCTTGATCTCGGGATCGAACTTGACGGAAAAGGAGGGGTCTTCCTCGTGGAGCGTGTGGAGCCCGGCGCCGATCTTATCCTCGTCGCCCTTGGCTTTCGGCTTAATGGCGCCTCGGATAACCGCCTCGGGGAACTCGACGGGCGGCAACACGACGTCGTAATTCTTCGAGGCGAGCGTGTTGGAGGTGTGCGTGTCCTTCAGCTTCACCACCGCGCCGATGTCGCCCGCGATCACATGGTCGGCGTCTTTGCGGTTGCGTCCGTTGAGGAACGAGAGCTGGCTGAGGCGCTCGCCTTTGTTGTTGTTCGTGTTCACCAAATCCAATCCCGCCTTCGCCGTTCCCGAATAGGCGCGGAAGAGGGAGAGCTCGCCGACGTGCTGCTCGACGACGGTTTTAAAGATGAAGAAAACGGGTTCGCCGCTCGGGTCGCATGCGATTTCAATCTCGTCGTCTTTGTCGCGGAGTTTACCCTTCGCCGCGCTTACGTCGGTCGGGGCGGGGAAGTAGTCGGCGACGAAATCGAGAAAAGCGTTGACGCCCAAGCCCGAGATGGCGGACGTCGCGAAAACGGGTACGATGTTGCGTTGCGTCATCGAGTCGCGCAACCCCTTGGCGAGTTGCTCGTCGGAGAGTCCGTCGTTTTCGAGATAGGTGTTCATCAACTCTTCGTCCAGCTCGGCGACCTTTTCGATCAGCTCGGTGCGGAGTTCTTCGGCGCGCTCCTTCGCTTCGTCGGGCACGTCGATCTCGGCGGGCTTCTTCTCGGGCGCTTCGCCGTGTTTATACGCCTTCATCTTCGCGACGTTCACGATCGTGTTCGCTCCCGTTCCCTCTTTTACGGGGAAGGAGACGACGGCGGCGGCGGGGCTGACGCGGTCTTTCACGGTCTCGACGACGGCGTCGAAATCCGAGCGCTCGCTGTCGATCTTGTTGATCACGACGGCGGCGGGCATCTCGGCGGCGTTCGCGAAGCCGTAGGTTAATTCGGATCCGACTTCGACGCCCTCGACCGATTTGAGGACGAGCACGGCGGTGTCGGCGACGCGGAGTCCGGCTTTCACTTCGCCGACGAAGTCGGTATAGCCGGGGGTGTCGAGTATATTAATCTTCCGATTATTCCATTCGAGGTGGCTCGGGGAGAGCGAAATAGAAAACTGGCGCTCGATTTCGTTCTCGGTGTAATCGCTCACCGTGTTGCCTTCGCCGATCGCGCCGACGCGGTTGATCTCGCCGGAAACGAACAGCGCGGTTTCGTTGAGGGAGGTTTTACCGCCTCCGCCGTGCCCGATGAGCGCAAGATTGCGAATGTTTTGGGGGATATACTCTTTCACCTTGGGTTACTCCGTTTATGTTGGATCGGGATGGAATTTTCGGCGGTCAACGTTTCATCGCGTTCCAAAAAGAGGATAAACCGTCCCTGACCGCGTGAAGATTATTCACGATCGAGGGCGCGGGTGAATCGACTTTTTCGGCGACGCGCCGCTCAAAGTCGAACACCTTCTTCGCGCGCGCGACAACCTCGTCAACGATCCATCGCGTCTTATCGACCTGGTCCTTGGCGCTCTCGACGAGCTCGTTCAATTGATCGCTCGATTGCCGCAAGGATTCGATCGCCGGCGCGGATTCGTCGACGAGTTTTGTCACGTCTTTTTCGATCTTCTCGATCGCCTTCGTCGCCCTGCCCATATACACGATAGTGAAGACGCTCAACGCGGTGAGCGCGAGGAGCAGGACGCCGGTGAGGATTTCAATTAGTTCCATTGATTATCCGATTTCGCTTACGCCGTCGTCTCGTCGGATTTGGCGCCGCCTTTGGTTTCCTTGTAGGAGTCCACGCCTTTCTTGACCGCGCCTTTGATGCGTTCGCCTTCTTCGTTGACGAGGCGCTTGCCGTCTTCGACGGTTTTGCCTGCGCGCTCTTTCGCGTCGTTGATAACCCGCTCGGCGTCGTTGATGAGCGTTTCGGCTTTGCCGCGGGCGTCGCGGATCAGGTCTTCGGATTTCCGACGACCGTCGTTGATCATCGAGACGGCTTTCTGGCGGGCGTCCTCGAGATAATTCTCGGCGCCGTGGTAGGCGTCTTCGGCGCCCTTGGAGATATCCTGCCGCAACGCGCGTCCGCTCTTCGGAGCGTAGAGCAACGCAACCGCCGCGCCGACGATTCCGCCCGTGAGAAATCCCACTAATAATCCTTTGCTAATATTATCTTCGCGTGCCATAGTCGCTTCCTATCCTTTATTATGAAGTTAGTCTAATAAAATAATTTGACATTTATCTAAAAGCAAGAAACCGAAACGGAAATCGCGGATTTTGCTTTTGGGGACGTCCCTTTTATCATACATGGAAAAGTGGTAAAAAGCAAACGGCGACGTCCCGAGCTTGTCCGGAACCGTCGCCGCTTGCGTAAACCGCGTCGCGAAGGTTAAGGGAGTTAGCCCATGTTCTTGACGATTTCCTTGGCGAATTGGCTCGTCTTCACTTCCTTCGCGCCGGTCATCTGGCGGGCGAAGTCGTAGGTGACGACCTTCGAGCGGATGGTCTTCTTCATCGCTTTCTCGACGAGGTCCGTCGCCTTCTTCCAGCCGAGGTGGTCGAGCATCATCACGCCGGAGAGGATGAGCGAGCCGGGGTTGACTTTATCCATGCCCGCGTATTTCGGCGCCGTGCCGTGCGTCGCCTCGAAGAGCGCCGCCTCGTGGCTCATGTTCGCGCCGGGCGCGATGCCCAAGCCGCCGACCTGCGCCGCCGCCGCGTCGGAGAGGTAGTCGCCGTTGAGGTTCGGCGTCGCCACCACGTCGTACTCGTCGGCGCGGAGGAGGATCTGTTGGAACATCGAGTCGGCGATCCGATCCTTAATGAGGAGCTTGCCTTCGGGAACCTTGCCGCCGTGCTTCTCCCACACTTCGTCCTCGGTTACGACTTGGTCGCGGTAATCTTTCACCGCCGCCTCGTAGCCCCAATCCTTGAACGAACCCTCGGTGAACTTCATGATGTTGCCTTTGTGTACGAGCGTCACGCTCTTCCGATTGTGCGAAAGCGCGTAGTCGATCGCCATCTTCACGAGGCGTTTCGTGCCGAACGGGGAGATCGGTTTGATGCCGATGCCCGATTTCTCGCGGATGTTGTGTTTGTAGTTTTCGTTGATGAACGCGCGAACCTCGTCCGCGCCTTTCGTGCCGGATTTGAATTCGATGCCGGCGTACACGTCCTCGGTGTTCTCGCGGAAGAGAACGATGTCGAGCTTGCCCGGTTTTTTAACGGGACTCGGCGTTCCGGGATAATATTTCACCGGGCGCACGCAGGCGAACAGGTCGAGCTTCTGGCGGAGCGCGACGTTCAAGCTGCGGATGCCGCCGCCGACGGGCGTGGTGAGGGGACCCTTGATCGCGACTTTGTATTCCTCGATCGCCTTGACGGTTTCGGCGGGAAGCCATTGATTCTTTCCGTAGGTCGCGACGGCTTTCTCTCCGGCGTAAATCTCCGCCCACGCAATTTTCTTCTTCCCGTTATACGCCTTCTTAACCGCGCCGTCCAGCACGGTCTTCGTGGCGTTCCAAATGTCGGGTCCAATGCCGTCGCCCTCGATGAACAAGACGATCGGGTTGTCGGCTACCTGAATTTCGCCGTCTTTATAGACGATCTTGTCTCCTTCGGGGATGACGACTTTTTTGAATTTCGCCATTACACCGCTCCTTCTGTTTGTTTGTCTTCTATGATGATTTTACCGAATCTTCGTTGATAGAGCGCGACCGCGACGACGCCGACGACGACCGAGAACCAGAGCGTCGCCGCCCGGATGAGAAACGTCGCGGCGACGGCGACGTTCGGGTCGCAGCCGTTGCGCACGGCTAAAAAAGTGAGCGACCCTTCGGTTACCCCCAACCCGCCCGGCAGCATCGAGAGGGCGCCAAGCACGATGGCGAACGAGTAGCTGAAGGTCGTCCAAAAGAAATCCGCCTCGAAGCCGAAACCGCGCAACGCCAAAAAATACGCGACGCACTCGAACGACCAGGAGACGACGCTCAACAGCGTCATCGCCGAGAGGTGGGGGAGCCGCAGAAGCTCGCGGGAGTTCTCGTAGAGCGCGTCGATCTGCGCGCCGTACTTCCCGACGACGGGAAGCTTCAGCGTGAGCCCGATGAACGGCTTCGCCAAGCGCGGCGTCGAGACGACGACGACGGCGACGAGAAACCCGATCATTACGATCACCGCGATTTGCCGACCCCAACCGAACGCGAACGCCCCGACGAGCGAGACGAGCGCCAAAGCGAGGAAATCCGTGAAGCGCTCGGCGAACACGATCGGCGCGGTCTTGCGGATCGGCGTTCCGTTTACCTTCTTTACTAAGTAGGATTTCACCACTTCGCCCATCTTGCCGGGCGAAACGCTCATCACCAATCCGGAAAGAAAGATGGAAAACGAGTCGCGGGGATTGAGGCGGACGCCGAGCGTGCGGAGGTAATACTCCCACTTGCCGAAACGGGCGACGTAGTTGAGGAACGCCAAGCCGAGCAACGCCGGGGCGAGCGCCCACGAGAAGGAGGCGAAGGCGGCGGCGACCCGCTCGTAGTCGCCGTAGATCGCGAAGCCCACATAGAGCGCGCCCGCGACGGCGATCATCCACAAAAGGTTTCGCTTAAGTTTCTCGACCATTTGTTCCCAACCGTTTCAGCGCCGCGTAGAGCCGCGCGAGCGGCAACCCCACGACGTTGTAATAACATCCCTCGATTCGCTCGACGAAAACGGCGCCGAAATCGTCTTGAATGCCGTAGGCGCCCGCCTTATCCATCGGGGAGCCGTCGGCGACGTAGTGGGCGATCTCCTCGTCGGAAAGCCGGCGGAAGGTCACCCGCGTCTCCTCGACCTCGGCGACCGTCTCGCTCGAAGCGTAGTCGTGAACGCAGAAGCCCGTGAAGACGGTATGCGTTTCGCCGGAAAGTTTTCGTAAAATTGTTCGCGCGTCCTCCTCGTCGGCGGGTTTGCCGATCGTTTCGCCCGCGAGCGCGACGACCGTGTCGGCGGTGATCAGCGATCCGACGCTCGTCGCTCCGCGCGCCTGTTCGGATTTCTCGAGCGCCAGGCGTAGCGCCGTTTCCCGAGGCGTCTCGCGGTCGCGCGTTTCCTCATGAAACTCGACGTCCACAAACTCGACGGGCGCGCGCAACTGACGAAGCAACTTCCTCCTTCGAGGAGATTTTGAGGCGAGGATAAGCGGGAGGTTAATCGGCGTCATACAAGTTGTGGATTTCGGTTCCCGGAAAATATCGTTTCAAAATATCTTCGTACGTCGTTCCTTTTTGGCTCAGCCCGATCGCGCCCCATTGGCACAACCCGACGCCGTGCCCGCTCCCCGTCCCTCGGAGAACGATCGTCGCGATACGTCCGTCGCGCCGCACGGTTTCGACTCGAAAGCGCGCGCTCATAAGTACGCCCTTCTCGTCGCGAAACAGCCGTCGGATTTCCTGTTGCCCTTCCGTCGTTCGCTCCTCCCCGTTTTGGAGTCGGAAGGACATCCGCTCGACTCTCCCCGAAGCCGCTCTCGTCGTCAGGATTTCGACGACGGGCGCGCCCGCTCCGAGTCGTTTTCGAATCGTCGGCTCGGAAAATCGCGCGCTCCACTCGAAGTTCGGCTTGATCGCGCAATTGGGCGGATCGCCGTCCTCGACCGAAACGAGATAGGGGATCGGGTCGCTTCCAAACACGCGCTCGACCGCCTCGGTGGCGCCGCCGCACGATCCGTGATAAAACACAATCGCGGGTTCGCCTTGGTGGTAAAGGATTTCGCCGCGCGTCTCGTCTGTCGCCTCGTTGTGGAGCGGCTTCTCGACGTCGTAGCCCTCGTACACCTGGTCGCGCACGTCGCGTTCGAGGTCGTAGGGGAGATCGGCGGAGGCGCGTTTTTTCATCAATCCAAAAGAACGGACGGCGACGGCGGCGGCTTTGAGCGCCTCGAATCGGTCCGGAGATTCGTTATACCCCATCTCCGGCGGGAGGCAGCCGCGCACGTAGGCGTCGATCGATAGAACGTTAACAAGCAGCGCGTCGTCGCCCGAAGCTGAAAATTCGAGACACCCGCGATAGCGTCTCTCGCGCCACGCGATGGCGTCGGCGTCGAGCGCGGCGATCCGAAAACTCGTGCCCATCAAGCGGAGGCGGGGCGTTCGGATCTCGATCATCGACCCGGCGGTTCTTACCGTGAGACGCTCGCCCTTCGTAAAGGTCGCGAACGTCGCCGTCGTGTCCCCTATCGTCGCGTCGTCGGCGAGCGCAAACTCGAACGGCGTCGAGAATCGCTCGAGCGCCACCCGCACCGTCGGCGCGCCGCAATCGTTCTGAGCGCGCGCGGAAACGACAAGGAACGCCGCAAACGCGAGGATTCGAAGATCGCGCATAGAGGCGACGAAATAATCCAAATGAAAAAAATACAAAAAATTTCGGACAATCCTAACGGACTGTTTCGGGGGGATTAGCGGAACATCGATTTGATGCCGCCCCACGTCTGCTTAACGCCCGATACTTCGCCGACGCTCACGGAAACCTCTTTCGAGTAGTCGTAGCTTCCGTCTTGGTTGACGATTTTGAGGCGATAGACGTAAACGAGTTCCGTCGATTTCATCGCGGACTCGTCGAAGAAGGTGTAGCGTCGGCTGTCGCCGGTCGCGAGTTCCGACCCGACCCAAACGAAACCGCCATAAACGCTCTTGCGTTCGACGCGATATTCCTTAACGCCGCTCTGATCGCCCGTTTCCCACGTGATCTTTACCTTGCCGTTCTCGGCTTTCGCGTGGATATAGTTGATCGAGGCGCCGCCCAACGCGGTCGCGCTTATGAGAATAGCCGCTATAAACGCAATCCTTCTCTTCATAACGGAAATCTAACGCCTCAGAATGTAACATGCAAGTATAAAATAATCCCCCTCGGATTATGGAAACGTTATCCATCACGAAATCGACGTTCCCCCGTGATCGCCTATATTATATTGTTTAAACTCGTCTCGCTCGTTCCTCGAACGCGGAGCGTCCGCACAAATTCCGACGAGCGGATTGTAACATGGGCGAGGAGCGCTTAGTTTGCGCGGGACGTCTATTTCGTCATCCTTACGAGTTATCTTACTTGGTGTTCTCGGATTTATAGTTCCAACGCAACGCCCGCTTGAAGAAACATTCCGGAATAATCAAACCCGATTTCGCCGCCATCCGGATTATTAACGCCCCGGTCGTCATACGTTACGCCATTTTCCACTAACTCGCCGCGCATAATACCCGCTTTCGCCATTCGATATCCCGCTCTGAAATGGACAGAGACGTCGGTTAGCTTGACGACGATGCCCGCTTGAGCGCGAGTGGTTATATATCCGCCCTCAACGTCGTGTTTCACAGTCCACGGTTGCGATCCGTAATCTTTTATTTCACCTACATGCTCGGCTTCCGCCATTCCATATCCGACGTACCCGCGTAAGGAAAAATACACGTTTTCGTTAATCGGAAGACGCGTTCCAAAAAAAACCGTTAATTCGATAGTGCGCGTTAAATATTCTTCGCGAAACGATCCGGAGTAATCGCTATAATAAAATCTCCCTTTCTGCTCGATATAATTTCCGGAAACGCCCGTTACGAATTTTTCAATGACGCCAAATGCCTCCGCTCCTAAAATAAGTCCACCCTCGATTTCCTCGGGAGAGGATGCGACATATCCCAAAGATCTGAATATATTCCTGTTATCAATGAGGTCGTCGTTGACTTCTTCCATATCGAGCTCGGTGTAACCAACGTTTATTCCAAAATTAAACGACGTGTTCTCGGTTTGCGCATGTATGGGCGCGACGAGAAATACAAGGCATACTATCGCGATCATTCCGACCCCATATAGCTCCTGATGCGTAAAGTTGTTTTTCATTTATACCTCCAATGGTTAACAATTCGGTGAGTTTTTTGGCGCCCGGCGTTATCGATTCGGCTCGCGCAATAGCGGTAAGGTAAAACCCCAAACCCTTATTTTCCCGTCATCCAATGATGGTTTTTCAAACAACATATGATCTCATCTTGTCTCGCTCGTTCTTCGGACGCCGAGCGTCCGCACGAATTCCGACGAGCGGCTTGTAAAATGGGCGCGGGGCGCTTAGTTTGCGCGGCGTGAAAAGGAAAGAGAAATCGATGCGTTCGTTCGACGTTATCGTCGGCTTTTTGGGAAATTGTAACTACGACACCCGCTCGCGTAACCTCCTCGAATCGCTCAAAGGGCTCGGTTTGCGCGCGCGGTTTTTCGGATTCGACTGGCTCACCCCCGACTTCGAGCGGTTCGACGACGGCGTGGCGCTCGTGCGCCGATTGAAAAAGCGCCGCCCGACGATCCTCTTTTACGCCGCGTTCTTCCTCAAGCTGACGTGCTCGCTCCTCCGCCGAAAAGCGCGTATCTACGTCGCCTCGGATTTCTACGCCCTTCCCTCCGCGGCTATCGCGGCGACGCTCCGAAGGGGGAAGCTCCACTACGATTGCCGAGACTTTGCGAGCGAAACGCCCGCGCTCGAAGGGAGGCGCTTCGTTAAACGCTTGATCGACGCGACCGAGCGCTTTTTCATCAACCGGGCGGACGTCGTGTTCGCGGCGGGCGAGATGGACGTCGAGTTTCTGCGCGACCGCTACGGCGTCGAGGCGACGCGCCTCCTCAACTTGCCGCAATATCGCGAGACGTTCGCGCCCGTCGATTTTCCCGCCGAGCTCGGATTACCCGAGCCGACGCGCGTCCTGCTCTATCAAGGGATCGTCGTCAAAGGTCGCGGTATCGAGCGGGGGATGGACGTCGTCGAGCGATTGGAGGACGTCGTCTTCGTCGCGCTCGGCGGCGGGGAGGATCTCGACCACTTCCGCGAACGGGCGCGCGAGCGAGGGCTGGAGGACCGCGTGTTTTTCTATGGCAAAATTCCGCAAGAAGAGCTGGGCGACCACACCGCCGGCGCCTTCGCGGGTCTCTCGCTCATCGAGGACGCGGGCGTGAACAATTACTACGCGCTGCCGAACAAGCTCTTCGAATACGCGATGGCGGGCGTTCCCGCGCTTGTGAGCGACTTGCCGCAAATGCGAAAGGTCGTCGAGGAGCGGGAGATCGGCGCCGTCGTCGAGGCCGGAAACGTTGACGCGGTCGTGGAAACGCTTTGCCGCTGGCGCGACCGTCCCGAGGAATACGAGCGGCTCCGGGCGAACTGCCGACGCGCCGCCGAGGAGCTGAATTGGGAGCGGGAGTTTGCGCGGGTCCGCGAGCTGTTCGTCGAGAAATAGTCGTCGAGCGAATAATCGACCGGCTGATAATTAATTATATAACATTTTAAGTATAAAATATTATAGTGTCCGAGAAACGTTTCGACGTCGTTATCCCGACGCACAACAATTTGCCCGAGCTTAAGCGGTGCCTCGCGGCGCTGGAGCGCCAAACCGAGCGACGATTCCGCGCGATTGTTTGCGTGGACGGCTCGACCGACGGAACCCTCGAGTGGCTCGCCGAGGCGGCGCCCTCGTTCCCGCTCGCGTATCGGGCGCATCCGAACAACGAACACCGAGGGTGGAGCGCGACGCGCAATCTCGCGCTCGACTTAATCGACGCGCCGTTCGTCGCCTTCTTCGACTCCGACGTCGAGCCGCTCCCCGACGCCCTCGCCGAGCACCTCGCGCTACTGGAGCGCGAGCGCGTCCTCTCCTCGGGCGGCTACGTCTATCGCAACGCCGAGCGTAACGAGTGGGCGGAAAATCTTCTCGAACGCGGCGTCTATAAATACGCCGACGGCGACTCGATCTCGCCGAAATATTTCGACACCGCCAACTCGGCGATGCCCGCCGAATGGTTCCTCGAGTTGGGGGGATTCGACGAACGCTTCGGGCTGAACTACGGCGGCGAGGACACCGAGTTCGGTTTGCGTCTCGAGGCGCGCTTCGGTAAGATCCTGCGCGTCAACTTCGCCGCGCTCGTCGAGGCGGACTACAACGCCGATCTCGACGGGGCGCTGCGGAAGCGTCGGAACTTCGGGGCGAACAATTTCCGACTGATACTCGCGACGCATCCCGAACGGCGGGACGTGTATCGCGCCGGTTTTTTCTTGGATTCGGCGCTCGGCAAAGTCGCGCGGTTCGCGCTTTTACGCTCGCCCGTCGCCCGCGCGGCGCGCGGCTTGTTGAGGATAGCGCCGCGATTCGCGAAAAGTCCGCTCGTGAATTATCTCTCATTCTACAACATCTACCGAGGCAAACGTGACGCCGAACGCGCCGAAGCGAAACGACGAACCGCTCCAAACGAGTAGCCAACGCCGCGAACTGAGAATCGTTAAACGTCTGCAGGCGATCGCGCAAGCGGGGCTGACCTACGGCGAGTGCAAGTACGATCTCGAACGTTACGAGGAGTTGCGCTCGTTCGCCGTCGAGTTGGCGGCTATTTACGGCGACGCCGAGCCGGCGAAGGCGCGCGGAATCTTTGCGAACGAGACGGGCTACCAAACGCCGAAGCTCGACGTGCGGGCGGTATGCTTCCGCGAGGGGAAACTCTTGATGACGCGCGAGGAAGCGGACGGAAAATGGACGCCGCCGGGCGGTTGGGCGGACGTCGGCTACTCGCCGTTCGAGATCGCCGTGAAAGAGGCGCGCGAGGAGTCGGGGTTCGTCGTCGAGCCGAGGCGGTTGCTCGCCGTGTTGGATAAGGAAAAGCACGCGCATCCCCCCTCGATCCACCACACGCTCAAGCTCTTCATCCGCTGCGAGATCGTAGGCGGCGAGGCGGAGACGGGAACGGAAACTACGGGCGTCGGATTTTTTGCGGAGGACGACCTGCCGCCGCTGAGCGAGGATCGGATAACGCCCGAGCAAATTGCGCTTTTATTCGAGTTTTATCGCAATCCCGATAAACCCGCCCTTTGCGATTGACCGCCAAATATTGAGGGAAACGCCCTCCAAATATTGAGGCGCCCTCAATATATTGAGGGTGAAGGTGGAGGGAATCCTAAAAAAGTTAGTTTTATTATCATTATCGTTCTTTGACGTTTTGGCACGCCGATTG
>WJMR01000358.1 GCA_014727845.1 Ignavibacteriales bacterium | reverse complement strand
GTAGTGATACGTTTCCTGAAAGATTTGATACGTGCCGATCTTGAACGTCTTGAGCCGCCGGAACCCTTCGAGATCGAGCGGGGCGATGTTGATGTTGGCGCGGCGGATGTTGTTGCCGTTCTCGTCGATCGAGTAAACCCGCTCGACGGCGTCGTGGACGAAATCGAGGTTGGAGATTTTCGGATGTTCGCCGCAGACGAGCAGTAGGCGTTTGTGCCCTTGTCGGATAAGCTCGCGCGCTTCGTTCTCGATTTCGTCGAGCGTGAGGGTGCGTCGCTTCAGGTCCGTATTGTCGCGGCGGAACGCGCAATAGAGGCAGTTGTTGACGCACGCGTTGGTGAGATAGAGGGGCGCGAAGACGACGAGCCGATTGCCGTAGATCCGCTCCTTCACTTCCTTCGCCGAGTGAAAGAGCTCCTCGGTCAACTCGGGGGCGCGGATGTTGAGCAACGCCGCGGCCTCTTCGAGTTCGAGTCCCTTGGCTTCCCTCGCTTTTTCGAGCGCCGCGCGTTGAACGGATTCGTCGTTGAGCTTTTTGTCTTCAATGAGATCGTTTATTTTTGATTCGTCGATGAAGTCCATACGTGCCTCGATTCGGATCGGTAAAGTGGATAATTCCGTTAATAAATATAGCCATAATAACCGACGGAGGTAAACGGGCGGGGGCGGCGTTGAGGGTGATTCGTCCGATTTTCCGCCATAACAATCGTCCGGCGCCGTCGTTTGGGAGAGCGTCGCTGTTTCGAGCGGGTTATATATATTGTATATTTTGGGAGAGAGAGGACGCTTCATCGGATATGAAATCAACGGAAAGCGCGCCTTCGGGCGCCGAGGGCCATCGCGAGCGGTTGCGCGCTCGGTTTCTTAAGAGCGGATTCGCGGGGTTCCACGACTACGAGGCGCTGGAGCTGGCCTTGACGTACGCGATCCCGCGTCGGGACGTTAAGCCGATCGCCAAGGAGCTACTCCGCCGCTTCGACTCGGTGGCGGGCGTGTTGGGCGCGGAACTCGACGAGCTGGCGGCGACGGCGGGGATGGGGGAGAAATCCGCCGCCTTTGTGAAGACGATCGACGCGCTGATCGGGTTGGCGTTCGAGCGGCGAGTCGTCTCCAAACGCAAGCCGCTGGCGACCGTCTCGGAAGCCGCCGAGTTCTTCCGCCGCTCCATCGGCAACAAACCGAACGAGCGTTTTAAGGCGATCTACTTAAACAACCGGAACGAGCCGCTATTCGTAGAGGACGTCGGCGAGGGGACGGTCTCGGAAGTGGCGGCGTATCCTCGGCGGATCGTCGAGAACGCCATCAGAACGCGCGCCGCGTCGGTGATCGTCGGGCACAACCACCCGGGCGGATTCGCCAAACCCTCCCGCGACGACGACCGACTCACCAAGCAAATTAAGGACGCCCTCGCCGCCGTGAGCATCCCCCTGCAAGAGCATTTGATCGTAACCGAGAGCGAGTTCTACAGCTATCGGAAGATGGGATTTCTTTAATTATCGCCGCGGATTTACCCTACCCCGCTTAAAAACCGTATAGCCGAAAAAACGGCTCGGCGCTTTGTTCCCGCTCGGAATTTCTCTAATTTTCAGATTACGCTTTTTTAATACTTATAGAAAATTAGTTGACGCGGGCGCGATGTCCGGGTTTTTATTCATAGAGTAAGAGGAATCGCTATGTCGTTTCTGTTTACTTCCGAGTCGGTCTCCGAGGGGCACCCGGACAAAGTGTGCGACGCCATCTCCGACGGCGTGCTCGACGCGGCGCTGAACGAGGACGCGAACTCGCGCGTGGCGTGCGAGTCGTTCGTAACCACGGGCTTGGCGCTCGTCGGCGGCGAGATAACCACCAACGCGTACGTTGACGTGCAGGACGTGGTGCGCGAGACGGTCAAGAAGATCGGCTACACGAGCGCGGACTATAAGTTCGACGCCGAGTCGTGCGCCGTGCTGAACGCCATTCACTCCCAATCGCCGGACATTGCGATGGGCGTGGACACGGGCGGCGCGGGCGATCAAGGTATTATGTTCGGCTACGCGTGCGACCAAACGCCCGAGCTGATGCCCGCTCCGATTATGTACGCGCACAAGCTCGTCCAAAATCTGGCGGATATCCGCAAGAACGACTCGAAGAAAATGCCGTATCTGCGACCCGACTCGAAGTCGCAGGTAACGATCGAATACGACGACGAGAAGAAGCCCGTGCGGGTGGACGCGGTCGTCGTTTCGACGCAGCACGACGCGGACGTGACGCAAGAGAAAATCAAAGAGGATATCGTCGAGCTGCTGGTGAAGACGACGATTCCGAGCGAATTGCTCGACGAGAAGACGAAGTACTACGTCAACCCGACGGGGCGCTTCGAGATCGGCGGACCGCACGGCGACTCCGGTCTCACGGGGCGGAAAATTATCGTGGACACCTACGGCGGCTGGGCGCCTCACGGCGGCGGCGCGTTCTCGGGCAAGGACCCGACGAAGGTTGATCGGAGCGCCACCTACGCGGCGCGTCACATCGCGAAGAACGTGGTTGCCGCGGGCTTGGCGAACGAGTGCCTCGTGCAGCTCGCCTACGCCATCGGCGTGCCGGAACCCGTCTCCATCTTCGTCGAGACCTACGGCACGGGCGTTATTCCCGACGCGGAAATCTCGAAGATGCTCGCCAAAGAAGTCGATTTGACGCCGAAAGGCATCATCGAGCGACTGAAGCTCCGCCGACCCATCTATCAGGAAACCGCCGCCTACGGCCATTTCGGCAGAACGGGCGACGGCTTTACGTGGGAAGAGCTCGATTTGGTCGAGACGTTCAAAAAACACGCGTAAGCGACGCGGTTATACAAACTATATAGCTTTTACGAATTAAGGAGTTCATATGGATCACAAAGAAGGCGCCTACAAAGTCCGCGATATCGGTCTCGCGGGCGAGGGACGCAAGAAAATCGAGTGGGCGGAATCCCGAATGCCCGTAATGATGGAGCTTCGGAAGAAGTACGAAGACACGAAACCGCTCAAAGGGTATAAGATAGCGGGTTGCCTGCACGTTACGAAAGAGACGGCGGTGCTGATCGAAACGTTGCGAGCCGCGGGCGCGCAGATTTCCTGGAGCGGTTGCAATCCCCTCTCCACGCAGGACGATATCGCCGCGGCGTTGGCGGAGAACGGCACGGAAATCTACGCCTGGCACGGGCAATCGACCGACGAGTTCTACTGGAGCATCGAGCGGACGCTGGATATGAAGCCGAACCTCACGCTCGACGACGGCGCCGATCTCATCTTTACGGTACACAACAAGTTCCCCGAGCTCGCCAAGGATATCATCGGCGGCACCGAGGAGACGACGACGGGCGTGCATCGCCTCCGCGCCATGGCCGCCGACGGTAAGCTGATCTATCCCGTTATCGCCGTCAACGACGCCGAAACGAAATGGGATTTCGACAACGTGTACGGCACCGGTCAGTCGTCGCTCGACGGCATCCTCCGCGCCACTTCCACGCTTTTCGCGGGCAAGAACTTCGTCGTCGCCGGTCACGGCCATTGCGGCACGGGCTGCGCGAAACGCGCCTCGGGCACGGGTTCGTCGGTCATCATCACCGAAGTGAAAGCGACCGCCGCGCTTAAGGGCGCCCTCGAGGGCTACCAAGTGCTGCCGATGAAGGAAGCCGCGAAAATCGGCGATATCTTCATCACCGCCACGGGCGTTAAGGACGTCATCACCAAAGAGCATTTCGAGGTGATGAAAGACGGCGCGATCGTCTGCAACACGGGGCACTACGATTGCGAGATCGATATCGACGCGCTCGAGGAGATGTCCGTCTCCAAACGCACCGTCCGCCCGAATAACGAAGAATACACGCTGAAGGACGGCAGACGCATCTACCTGTTGGCGCAAGGCAGGTTGGTCAACCTCGCCGCCGCCGAGGGGCACCCGAGCGAAGTGATGGATATGTCCTTCGCGAACCAGTTTATGTCGCAAATCCGCTTGGTTGACGAGGATAAGGCGGGCAACAAGCTCGATCCGACCGTGTACGACATCCCCGAAGATCAAGACCAATACATCGCGGGCATCAAACTCCGCACGCTGGGCTATAGCATAGACACGCTGACGCCCGAGCAGGAGAAATACCTGAACGATTACGCCGCGGGCACCTAATAACCGCGACATACCGCGCTTATCCGAACCCCGGCGCCGCGCGTCGGGGTTTTTTTACGCGGGGGATTTGCTATCTTTATCGAACCGCCGAAAACAACAACGGGACGAGAAATGACGAGGGAATTCGACGTCGCTAAGAAACTCGAGGAACTTCTCGATAAGGGCGAAACCGAAACGGTTGAGTTTAAGAAAACGATTAACAGTGAACTCAAGAAGAAGATCGGTGACTATGCTTCCGCGCTCGCCAACGAAGCGAATTTGCGGGGAGAAGAGGTGGGGTGGCTTGTGGTCGGCGTCGAGGATAAAACGCGTCGTCTTTTAGGTACGGATTGCTTGAGCGAACCCTCGGATATCGACAATCTGAAAAAGCGGGTTTCCGACAAAACAGGGCATTCGTCGCTTGATATTATCGAGGCGTTCCACAACGGTAAACGGGCTGTTTTACTTAGAATTCCCGCCGCGCCTCGCGGAATTCCCATTAGTAGCGGTGGAAAGTATTGGGGGCGATCGGGGAGCTCGCTGGAGACGCTCACAACGGGAAAGCAAGATAGGATCCGTAGTCAGACGCCGTATGATTGGAGCGCCGAGATATGCGAGGGCGCCGATCTCGACGATCTCGACGAAGAAGCCCTTCGAGAAGCGCG
>WJMR01000357.1 GCA_014727845.1 Ignavibacteriales bacterium | reverse complement strand
GATCATCGGCGTTCGGATCGGATTCGTTCGGATTATCGACGTTCGGATCGGGCGCGGGCGTTTCGTTTTCGGCGAAGAAGATCGCGTTCGTAAACCCGACGACGAGATCGGCGTCGCCGTCGTTGTCGTAATCGCAGAGGATCGCGTCGTTGGCGCCGTGGTCGTGCGCGGCGGCTACGAATCCCTCGCCGAACACGCCTCCGCCGTTCTCATAGTAAACGACGACGCCGTCGAGCGAGGAGGCGGCGACGAGATCGGGGTCGCCGTCCCGATCGATATCCTCGGCAAAGATAGAAGAGACGAGCGCGAGTCGATCGTCAACGACGCGGGCTTCTCCGAAAGTCGAGTCGCCGAGATTTTCGTACCACGCCACCGCGTCGGCGCCGGAAAGCGCGGCGACGATATCGAGGTCGCCGTCCCGATCGACGTCGGCCGCGGCGACGTCGGCGACGCGCGCGGCGTTCTCGGCGAGGGGAATAGCCGATTTAGTGAACCCTCCGAATTCGCCGTTGCCGTCGTTCCGATACCACGCGATCGCGTTGTCGTTCCATAGCGCGGCGGCGACGTCCGGGTCGCCGTCCCCGTCGAAATCCCCTATGGCGAGCGCCTGCGCGCCCCCCGCGACGGCGTTGATTAATCGTTCGCCCCCGAAGCGGCGCGCGCCGAGATTTTCGTACCACGCGACCGTGTTGTCGTACCACGAGGCGACGACGACGTCGAGGTCGTCGTCTTGATCGAGATCGGCGACGGCGACCGCGCGGACTTGATCGGCGGCGTCGGTAACGACGATGGGGGCGGCGAACTCGCCGTAGCCGAGATTCTCGAAGAGGAGGACTTTATCCTCGCCCGCCACCGCCGCGAGTACGTCGAGATCCCCGTCTTGATCGAGATCGCCGAGCGCGACGTCGTGCGTCAGCGTAAGATCGACGGCGACGATATGCTCGACGGTGAAGCCGTCCTCGCCGAACCCCTCGCGCCACGAAATCTTTCCGCCGACGTATTTATTCTCCCGCTCGCTCCACTCTCCTTTCGAGGCGGAGACGAGATCGAGGTCGCCGTCTTGATCGAGATCGCCCGCCGCGAGCGCGGCGACGTCCCGCTCCTTGCCGTGCGTCGCCAGCTTCTCCCCGAAGCGGTCGCCGTATTCGGCGATAACGAACGTCCGATCGAACTCGGAGAAGACGGTCGAATCCTCCGAGGAAACTACGCGCGCTTTGGCGCGGGTCGTCGAGAGGGGCGGGAGGATCCACTCGAAGGATCCCGCGTCGGCGGGCACGCCGTCGGCGACGTCGTACCATGTGGCGCCCGCGTCGATCGAGTATTGTATTCGGACCGTATCGACGCCCGCGGCGATCCACGTAAGCGTCATCTCGTCGCCTTCGAGCCATTGAGTTTTCAGAGCGGGCGCCTTAAGCACGATCCCGCCGCCGGCGAGATTTTCGTAGAGCGTTACGCCGCCGGCTCCGGGCGGTCCTCCGGCTCGCGCTCCTCGCGCAAAAATGTCGGGATCGCCGTCGAGATCGTAGTCGGCGAGAAAGACCGCGAGCGCGGGCGCCGCGCTATCGACGACCGTCGGCTCGCCGAACGCGCCGCCCCCGTCGTTGTGGAAGACGGAGAGCATGCCGTCGGCGGCGACGAGGAGGTCGGGGTCGCCGTCTTGGTCGAGGTCGTCGAGCGCGAACGAGGCGACGCGATCGCGGAAAACGCCGATTGTCGTCGGGTCGCCGAATTCACCGGACCCGTCGTTGGCGCGCCACGAAAGTTGAGGACCCTCGTCGGCGGCGAGGAACAGATCGAGATCGCCGTCCCCGTCCGCGTCGGCGGCGCCGATTTCCGCGAGACCGCGCAAGTTCTCGACGATCGCGCCCTCGTCGTCGAAGTCGGCGTCCCCGTCGTTTCTGAAGAACGTCAGCTCGCCCCGTCGGATCGAATAGACGAGCGCGTCCGGTCCGTCTTCGCCGTCGATATCCGCGAGAAAGAGGAACGCGGGCGCGCCCGCCTCCTCCACGATCCACTCGGGTTCGGCGTAGGCGCCGTCCTCGTTCCGATAAAACACCACGTCGTCGTACTCGAACGACGCGACGACGGGATCGACGTCTCCGTCCCCGTCGAGATCCGCCGCTCTCACGTCGGCGACGCCCGCGCCCTCGGGCGCCACCACCTTCGGCGAAACGAACGCGCCGAATCCGTCGTTGACGTAGTAAGCGATATGCCGATCGCTCGCCGAAAGCGCGTCGGGATAGCCGTCCCCGTTCATATCCACGAACGTGAGCGTCCGCGCCCCGACCGCGACGGGACCGACGCCCCGAGGCGGTCCGAACGCGGTTTGGCAATTCGACGTAGCCGTTAACCCGATCGAGGGTTGGCAGTTCGACGTTGCCGTTAACCCGATCGCGACGACGAGCGCCGCTTGTAAACCGTGTGCGCGCATATTCTCCCTCTTGCGTTTGACGACTCCTCCGCGCGACTCGCCGACGAACGTTCGCGCTTATGATTCCGTTGCCGAACCGATTCGGCGAGCCGACGACAATCAATAAATTAACGCAATCCGGATGGTTTCGCAAGACGCGACGACATCGCGCCACGTCGCGCCACATCGAGGCGGGCGAGGGAATCGAGGCGGGCGAGGGAATCGAGGCGGGCGAGGGAATCGAGGCGGG
>WJMR01000041.1 GCA_014727845.1 Ignavibacteriales bacterium | reverse complement strand
CATATATCCCCTCCCGAGCGGAAGAATCGTGGAAAATACGACACCACATTTTCCATATGGGACGGTGTCCCATTGGTTTTTCATCCTAATAGTCGTAAATTCAACAAATAAAAAGGAAGTGTGGAAGATCGATTGATTACCAATTTCTTAACATAGGGGAGCCACTTCTTGGATCCGAACGATCTTCCTTCCCGCGATATCTTATTCAATCAGGAACGCGACGTGCGCCGAACGCGGACGCGCGTATTCGTCGCCGCGACCTCGACGTTCGCGTTCCATTTTCAAAAGGGGTTATAACGATGCACAGTTCGCGCTTTTTGCGAGCGTTACGAACGCCGTTTTTAGGAATCGTCGTCGCGCTCTCGTTTGTTTTAGCGACAACCGCCTCGGCGCAGGAGCCCGCCGACACCGCCGGCGCCGCGCAATATGAGGACGTTTCGCTCGAAGAATTGGTCAACTATAAAGTTGACGACGTCGAGAAATTCGCCGATCTGCAAGGCAGCTTGTTCGAGAAAGCGTTCAAGTTCTCTTCGGCGGGATCGAAGAAAGGCGAGAAACCGTGGGAATCCCCCGTCTCGATTTCCGTCGTGTACGATAAAGAAATCGAGACCTTCGGCGCCCTTTCGCTCGGGGAAGTTCTCGACCGGGTAACGAGTCTCTACGTGATGGGCACCTACATCCTCGCCCAGAACACCGTGGTTGTGCGGGGCGACAACACGAACGTCTTTAACCAACGCGTGCTCGTGTTGCTCAACGGACGCCCGATCCGCGAGAGCGCCCAAGGCGGCGACAACCGCTCGATCTATACGATGTTTCCCCTCGAACGTATCGAGCGACTGGAGATCATCCGCGGACCCGGCTCGGCGCTCTACGGCGCCGGCGCCTACATCGGCGTGATCAACATCGTCACCAAATCCGCCAAAGATCAACAATACGTCGCCAACGTACGATACGGCTCCTTCGAGCGCATGCAGGCGTCGGTCGCGGGCGGCGAGCGTTTTGGAGATTTTGAAATCTCGGGCGGTTTCAACATCCTCGACGACGGCGGCTGGGACTTCACCGCCTACGACGAGCCGATCGTCATCCCCAATCCGCTGACGGGCGGCACGCTCTATGAAGACCCCTCCAACAAGGAAACCATTAAGCGAAAGATGAACGGCTACGGCGCCAACCTCGCGATGCGCTACGCCGACTTCTCCTTCGACGCGTTCTATGGCATGAACGAGCACCGCAACGTCGGCTTAAGCGCCCAATGGGGCGATCCGCTCGAGTTCGTTCCCCGCGCCGACAATATCGTCGCCGATCTCGGCTTCCGACGCGCGCTCCTCCCCGAGTGGGAGCTCGCGCTCAACGTCACCTACAATTACTACGGCTTCCGTTTCTATGAACCGGTCGATTCTATTAAAGAAGATCGGATCGACGGAACCAACACCGACTGGCTCTTCGAGGCGACCAACTTCTTCCACCTCGGCGAGAACCTCTCCGCGCTCGTCGGCGGCGTCGTCACCGTTCGCCACGCCGACGCGACCTTCCACGATCGCATCGAGATCGACTCGCTCGGATACGGCATCTCGTATCCGCAATACTATCTCGGAAACAATCCGAACCCCTACACCGTGGATTTGAACGAAACGGTCTGGAGCGTTTACGGACAAGTGGAATACTCGCCGATCGATCGGCTCGACTTAGTGGCGGGCGGACAGCTGAACAAGCGCAAGAATCTCGACGCGGATTTCGTGCCGCGCGTTTCCGCGCTCTTCCGCTTCGCCGACAACTTCAACATTCGCGCCTCGCACGGCGGCGCCTTCCGTGAGCCGAGTCTCGCCGAGCGCTATATGTGGATCCCCGGCGTCGAGTTCGGGCAGCCCGATCTGAAAGCCGAGAAAATAGCGACGACGGAAGCGCAGCTGAACTACATTAGTTTCGAGAATAGGTTGATCCTCTCGCTGACGGGATTCTACAGCGATCAGAGCGACATCGTCGAGCGCTCCAACGAGGAATATGCGAACGCGTTGTTCACGATTGTGCAAACGCCGATGGGCGAATTGCCGATTTATTTACCGACCGCCTACACGGTCAACGCGGGGGGAAGCTCGAGCCAAGGCGTCGAGTTCGAGGCGCAAGCCGTGCCGATCAAGGGGTTCTCGCTCCGGTCGGGAATCTCATACCAAACGTTCGATTATAAGGACGACAACGACGTAAACGGAACGCCGCAACTGATGGTCAAGCTCGGCGCGGCGTACGAAAGTCCCGTCGGATATTCGATCGGCGTGTTCAACTCCTACTTCGGCGATCTTGAAGAGGTGGAGTATTTATCCGAGCCGAACCCCGCCGCCGAGGCGTATAGCTTCCTCTCGGCGAACGTGAATCTCTCGATCACCAAGCTCCTTCTCGGACGGCATGAAGGACCGAACGTCGTGCTCGGGCTTTACGGAACGAACTTGCTGGACGAGGAGATCCACTACCCCGAAGTGATTCAGCAGATTATCAACTCTTGGCCCGGCAGACCCGGCAGAGCGTTTTACGCGAATTTAAAACTCGAATTATAACACGCGTCGCGGACGCACATTGTGAACGGAGGCGTTACAATGAAACGATTATTGACCATCTTGGTTCTCGTCGCCGGATTTGGGGCGGCGTTGCAACCGGCGTACGCGCAATTGAGCCCCGGGCTCGTCGCGGCGCTCATCGTAAAAGTGACGGCGTTCGAGAGGAACGCCAACTCGTCCGACGTGACGGTGTACGTCGTCAACGCGCCGAACATCGCCGCCGAGTTAAAGAAATCCGTCGGCTCCAGCGTCGGCGGCGCCCGACTGGCGAGCGTTAATAGCGGCTCCTCTCTCCCCTCCTCGAAGCCGAGCGTCATCTTCGTCAACGACGCGGCGAAAGCGGGAGAGGTGGCGAGCTACGCCCAAAAGAACAACGTGCTGAGTATGACCGACGACGAGTCGTTGCTCGGCAAAGGAATCGCCGTCGGCTTTGGGCTGGCGGGCGGAAAGACGAAGATCACGATTAACATGAGCGCCTCCTCGGCGGCAAGCTTGAATTGGAACGGCGCTATATTTAAGATCGCGTCGCGTATATAACCGACGCGCGGAAACGGATTGAACTATGGTTAACTCGATCAAGAATAAGGTCGTCCTCCTGCTGGCGGCTTCGACCGCGGCGCTCACCGTCGTCATCACCGTGCTGCTGTATCAGAGTTCGGTGGACCTCGGCGAGCAAGTCTTCCAAAGCGACGCCACGTTTATCTCGGGCCAGCTCGCCGACCAGTTCGCCGTCGGTATGCAAACGCGCATCCTCGACGACGGCGCCGAGTTGGATCGGATTCTCGAATCCTTGAAGGGACAGCAGAAAGGCGCCGAAGTGCGCAAGGCGATCGTGTACGACGGCGATATGAACGTTGTCAGAAGCTTCAACACCGCGCCGACCGAGGCGAGGAAATCGCCGTTCGACTCGACCGTCGTCGAAGAGAACGAGGAGGAGCTCGTCGTGCTGGCGCCCTTGCGGGACGTTGACGACGACAAGGTGGGCCATGTCGAGCTTCACTTCTCGAAGGCGCGCATCAACGCCTTCCTCGCCGATAACGCCTACGAGGCGATCTTGGTCGCCGTTATCGCGCTCGTCGTCGTATTGATTCTCGGCTACGCCTTGGCGCTCAACCTCACGCGCCCCGTCACCCGCTTGGCGGAAGTCGCCGAGCGGATCGCCGAGGGCGACTACGACGTGCAAGTGGAGGTCGTCGGCTCCGACGAAATCGGCGCCCTCGCCGACTCGATACGCGTGATGATCGACAACATCCGCTTCTCGATCCACCAAGCCGAAGAAGAACGCTCTTCCGCCGAGCAAGCCCGCGTGCAAGCCGTGGAAGCCAACAAAGCCATCGAGGAGCAGAGTCGCTACCTCGAACGTAGCGTCGGCGTGATGCTCGAAAAAATGGAGGCGTTCGCCCAAGGCGATCTCTCCGTCCGCCTCGAAGCCGAAGGGACCGACAACATCGCGCAACTCTTTCATGGATTCAACGACACCGTCTCGAGGATGCGCCGCGCCATTGTGCGCGTTACCGAGGCGGTGCAATCGACCGCCTCTTCCAGCGAGCGCATCACTTCCAGCGCCGAAGAGATGGCCGCCGGCGCCCAAGAGCAAACCCGACACACGCAGGAAGTCGCCGAATCCGTCGAGCATATGACCGAAGTGATGAGCCAAGCCACCGGGCACGCCGAAGAGGCGGCGCAATCCGCCAAGCGCGCCGGCGAAGCCGCCAAGGAAGGCGAACAAGCCGTCGAAGACGCCGTCTCCGCGATGAACGAACTCGCCGAGACCGTCAACAGCGTCTCCGAGACCGTCTTCCATCTCGGGCAGAGCGGCGATCAGATCGGCGAGATCATTCAAGTAATCGAGGAAATAGCCGACCAGACGAATCTCCTCGCGCTCAACGCCGCCATCGAAGCCGCCCGAGCCGGCGAGCAAGGCAGAGGGTTCGCCGTCGTCGCCGACGAAGTGAGGAAACTCGCCGAACGCACCACCAAGGCGACGAAAGAGATATCCTCGATGATCAAGCAAATTCAAGACGACACCATCACCGCCGTCAAAGCCATCGGCGAAGGCGCCAAGAAAGCCGAATCCGGGAAAGCGTTGGCGCACAAAGCCGGCGCCTCCATCCGCGAGATTGTGGACACCGCACAAGCCGCCGTGGACGTCGTTACCCGCGTCGCCAAAGCCAGCCAAGAGCAAACCGAGACTTCCGAGCGCATCAGCCAAAGCATCGAGACCATCAGCGAAGTCTCCGGGCAATTCTCCACCGGCATACAAGAGATCGCCCGCTCCTCGGAAGACCTCCGACGACTCACCGAAGAACTTAAAAAACTTACGGGAGGGTTCGAGCTTTAGCGATTAGGACGCGAGCATCTTTCTGTTCGGCGTAAGGATCGTAACGTCGCGCTTCGTCGCGCCGAAATCGGCGTCGTTGGTGACGAGTTTCAGCCCCAGCTTATACGCCAGCTCCACAAAATAGGCGTCGTTGAAATCCCCCACGTCCTCCATCGTCTCGAGCGTCTCTTCGAGCGTAATCTTGGGTCCGTCCTCCGCGAAGAGGAACTCGGGCACGGGTTCCGAGAAGCGAAGCATCTGTCTTGCAATAAGCTTCCGTACCTTCTTTTTCGTTTTTGCGTATCGATCGCTCTGTCGATATTCGTGTTTGAAGAAGCGCGTGGAAGACGTCGCGCTTCTGCCTAATCCCCTATCGCCGCCCCAGTGGTTCGCGTCAACCTTGAAGTAGGCGTGCACGAATTCCGATACGACGACGGGCGTAATGAGAATAGTCGAGCGGTTCGCGATCGTCCTAGTGAAGAAGGCGGATAACCGGTCGTTATGCCGTCTTGCGTGTCCACTCTGATCTTCAAACAACAACGAGATCCAGACGTTGGTGTCGAAGAAGAACTGATCGGATTTCGTCGGTTCGTAGCCGGCGATATCTACGACGTTAGCCATCCTCCAGCCCCCGCTTCCGTTCTTCAATGAATCGTTCGGGGTCGGCGTAATATCGCTTCGCCGCCTCGACGACGCGCTCGATAATCTCCTCGTCGTCCTCGTCCAATCCGCGGAATTGGATCCGCTCGTCGAGCGAGTCGCGGTCGTCGCGCTTATAGAGCTGTCCGACGCTCGCGTTGAGGAACGCCGTGATGAGCGCCTCGACGCCCTCGAAATCGAGAACCACCGCGTCGCCCTTATCCAGCGCGGCGTTCGCGAGTTCGTAGAGTTTCTCGCCGTCCTCCGACGAGACCGCCACGTCGCCCCCGATGGCCCCGGTTACTTTGATCGTTTCCGCCATTTGCTATAACTCCCTTCGTTGTTGGTAGTATTCCTTTAATTTGCTTTCGACTCGTAGTTCCAAATTAATAAACGTTCCCGGAAATTCGTCGTCGAGTCGTCGCAAGTCGATCCGCGGATCGTCGCTCTCCGCGCGGCTTTCCTCGAAATAGCCGTCGGCGGAAACGATTTGCACTTTGCCTCGGCGGTCGGCGACGAACTCGCGGAGGTACGGCAGACCGATGCCCCCCGCGTAGTCGCGTCGGAGGATCTTCGTCGTGTTCCCCTCCTCCGTCGCCCATTGGATCGCCCTCTCGCCCGCCACGTCTTTCCCGAAGTACTCGCTCACGTTTTCCTTAAACGTCATTCCGAAATTGGCGACGGTGAAATCGAGTCGATCCATATTGGGGAACCATTGCCCGCAGGCGTAAACGCGATCGCATTTGCCATGGAATTTGGCGTTCTCGAACAGCTCGTGGAGCGAGCGCCGAAGTCGTTTGAACTCGCGGATCGTTGCGTTCGTGTTGTCGAGTTTTCGGATGAATTCGGCGACGGTCGAGTCGAACGGCTTAACGTCCGTCGCGCCGAACTCGGCGAACGGCACCGTCGTGTCGTATTGATCGAGCAAACGTTCGCCCCCGAGCGTCTCGACGAATCCGATTTTGGCGAGCGCGTTATAGGCGGGCGAGTCGTTCTCCGCAAGTGTTACGCGGGCGCCGCGACGTTTCGCCTTTTCAATCGCGCCGCCTAGTACGGCGACAAGGTTAGCCGCGACGAAGCGGGTCGTCGAGAGATCGAGATCGATAGTCGTCGCGCCGTCAACCGCCTTAACGAAGCGGATAACCTCGCGCGCGCCGTCGTAGTCGTTGTTCAGTGTATAAGGGAATTGGTATCTCACCCCCTACTCCGAATCGAATTGGACGACGCTTCGGAAGTCGTATTGCTCGAGCTTGGCTCGTCCGGGCAAAAAGGTGAGCTCGATGACGAAGCTCGCCTGCGCGATAGTGGCGCCGATCTTCTCGATAAGGTTGGCGGCGGCTTTTGCGGTGCCCCCCGTGGCGATGAGGTCGTCGTGGAGAAGGACGACGTCGTCGGAGGAGATCGCGTCCACGTGCATCTCGATTGTGTCGGTTCCGTATTCGAGTTCGTAGCTTTCGGAGACGGTCTCGCCGGGGAGCTTGCCCGGCTTGCGCATCAGCACGAGTCCCGCGCCGAGCCGCTCCGCCAAGGTCGCCCCGAAGGCGAATCCGCGCGACTCGATTCCCGCCACTTTGGTGATCCCCTTATCCTTCGCGTAGTCGTAGAGGACGTCGCTCGTTTTCTTAAACGCGACGGGATCCTTCATCAGCGTGGTAACGTCGTAGAAGAGGATGCCGGGTTTCGGGAAATCGGGAACGCCGCGAATGGCGGCTTTGATGTCGTCGTGCATGGGGGGCTCCGATGGTTTACGCTTAAATTATTAAATATACGTTTATCGTTTAGATAATTAACGCGGCGTACATTATTATCCGTCCATTAATTAGCTCGTCGATTATCGCCTACGACAATAACGGACGGTTAACTTTCCGCCGGAGGAACGTCTCGAACTCCTCGAACGGCGACGCGTTGACGACCTCGCTCTTCTTCACGCCCCCCTTTCGCGCCGTGAGGACGCCGTATTTGGCGTAGTCGATACCGTCGGTCGAGTGGGCGTCCGCGTTTATCGCCACCCTCGCGCCTTTCTCGCGGGCGTAGTAGAGTTCGCGCCAATCGAGATCGAGGCGGCGGGGGTTGGCGTTAATCTCAATCGCCACGTCGTTCGCGGCGCACGCGTCGATTATCTTGCGGAGATCGACGGCGTAGGGAGGTCGCTCGAGGAGGAGCCGCCCGGTCGGGTGCCCGAGGACGTCGGTGTGGGGATTCTCGACGGCGCGGAGGAGGCGCTTGGTCATCGCGTTCTCGTCCAGCCCAAAGCGTTGGTGTACCGAGGCGACGATAAAGTCGAACTCGCCGAGGAAATCCTCGTCGTAGTCGAGCGCGCCGTCCTTAAGGATATCCGCCTCGACGCCTTGCAGTACGGGAACGCCGAGCTCCTCGGAAAGCTTGCGCGTCTCCGCCTTCTGTTCGAGCGCCCGTTTTTCGGTTAGCCCGTTGACGAACGCCGAGAACTTACTGTGGTCGCAGACGGCGAAATAGTCGTATCCCCTTTTCATTCCCGCTTCCACCATTTCTCGGAGCGAGTGGGCGCCGTCGGTCCGGTCGGTATGCCAGTGGAGCATTCCTCGGAGATCGTCGAGCGTCAAGTCGGTCGGTTCGCGGAATCGGTCGGGCGCGTCCGCCCATTGCGCCTCGCGCATTTCCGGAGGCAGGTAGGGCGCGCCGATCGCGCGGTATATCTCCTCCTCGGTCTCCCCTTTCGCGTCGGAGACACGGACGCCGAGGTTTTCGAGGTACTCTCGCGACCCGGTCTTTAGGAAGATCGCGGGCGCGAATTCTTTCGGATCCTCGACGAGCCAAATCGCCGCGTCGGTCTCGAACTCTTCGGGAACGCCGAGGGAGCCGTCCTCGCGCTCTTCGGTCGCGTAGGAGTTCGCGATATCCGCCTTGGCTTGATCGATGGATTTCACGAGGGCGACCGCCTCGACGCGCTTGACGATTTCCTTGGCGCGTCGCGCCTCCCCGACAATCGCGGTTTCCTCGACGACGGCGAGCGAGTTGAGGAAATCGTTGAGCGCGGCGGCGATCTTCTCGCCTCGATCGAGGAGCGCCTTATCCCGCGCGGCTTTCATCCGCTTAACCTCGCCGATCAGCTTATCGACGGTCTTCTCCCCGAAGCCCTTGAGTTTGGCGGTCTCGCCGCTCTTCAGCGCCCGCTCGAACGCGTCGAGGGAATCGACGCCGAGCTCGCGATAGAGCGCCGCGGCTTTTCCGGGACCGACGCCTCTCACGCTCATCAACTCGAGAGCGCCGGCGGGAACGGCGTTGCGCAATTCGTAATAGAGAACGGCGTCCCCCTCCTCCGCTAATTCCTTGACAACCTCGGCGATCTTTCCCCCGACGCCTTTGATCTCTTGCAGTTTGTCGTTCTTCGCCGCGTCGATCAAATCCCCTTGCATCCGACGGAGCGCGTTGGCGGCGTTGCGGAACGATCGTCCGCGAAACGGGTTTTCTCCTTGGAAGTCGTAGAGATCGGCGATCTCCTCGAGGACGT
>WJMR01000356.1 GCA_014727845.1 Ignavibacteriales bacterium | reverse complement strand
CTCCTCGTTGATCGTCTTCTGCGCTTCGCCCTCGATCACCGAAACGCCCGATCCCTCGAAGAAGGCGACGGGGTCCTTGAAGTAGGCGGCGACTTGCTCGCGCACTTCCTCCTTGGCGTTGAGCACCCAGAGCGCGATAAAGAGCGCCATCAACGCGGTCACGAAGTCGGCGTAGGCGACTTTCCACGCGTGGACCGCCTCGCCATGGTGGCGCTTCTTCGCTTTCTTGATGATGATCGGTCGCCGCTGTTGTTGCTGTTGCCGATCGCCCTGTTGTTGTTCGTCCGCCATTAGATTCCGGGTCTGCCGCGCAGATAGCTTTCAAGTTCTTGGAACGAAGGGCGTTGCTCGGTAACGATGGTGCGGCGCGCGATCTCGACGGAGACGATCGGGGGGTTGCCCTTCGCGTAGGAGACGATGCAGGTCTTGATCGTCTCGAGGAAGCGGACGTCCTCCTGCATCTGCATCTCGAGGTTGGTCGCCAGCGGACTGACGAATCCGTAGCAGAGCAAGACGCCGAGGAAGGTGCCGACGAGCGCGGCGGCCACTTTCTGCCCGACGACGATCGCGCCCTCGTTAACGCTCGCCATCGTAACGATGACGCCCAACACGGCGGCGACGATGCCCAAGCCGGGCAACGAGTCGGCGGTTTTTGCGAGGATGTTCGGGACGGGTCGCTGCTCGCTTTCGTACGTCTCGATCTCGACGCTCATCAGCTCCTCGATCTCGTGCGGCGGTATGCCTCCGGAGAGCATAACCTTAAGGGTGTCGCAGACGAAGGCGACCGCCGTCGGGTTGTTGAGGAACGTGGGGTTCCGATTGAACACCTCGCTCGCCTCGGGGTTCTCGACGTGCTTTTCCAAGGCGAGCAGACCGTTGCGCTGCGCGAGAATGAACAGATCGTAAAAGGATTTGAGCAGATCGAGGTAGTCGTCCTTCGATCGCTCTTGACCTCGCGCCGCCTTGGGGATAGAGGCGAATATCTTCCTGAGCACCGCGGGCGGCGACGCGATGAGCACGCTGCCCGCCGCCGCGCCGACGATGATGATGATCTCGGAGGGCTGCAACAGCAGGTAGAAATTCCCTTGGTGGAGGAAGAACCCCAAAAGCACCGCGCCGATAACGACGACGTAACCAATAAATACGTTCATACGCTTGTCGGGGCGCCGACGCCCCTTGCTTCCTTACCGTTTATTAATCCTGAGTCGTTTCAATTCTTCGCTCGTTTTCGCGTCGGCGGATTGCGACGCCTCGACGACGTTCCGCTTGACGTTCTCGTACAGCTCTTCCCGCAGGATCTTCACCTCGCGCGGCGCGTCGATGCCTATCTTAACTTGATTGTCGCCGATCGAAACGACGCTGATGACGATGTCCGACCCGAGTCGGATCTTTTCGTCCTGCTTTCTGGCGAGCACCAACATTGGCTATTTCTCGTCCTCTCGGATAAAAAGATTATAGTCGATCGCGAACGAGTCGTCGTCCAAGATCGATTGTTCGCCGCGCCGGTTGTCGTGGTGGATATAGATCGGCGCGCGCAAATTCACGGTTATCTTCTCGGGGTCTCGGTCGAGCTTAACGATGCCGAACGCCTCGCTCCCCTCGCGTTGCGGAAAGTCCTCGCGAAGCAACGACGTGGGCACCAGCGGGAACGCCAGCTCCGGCTCGTCAACGCTCGTCAGCCAAAAGAAGATCTCCTCGGCGGGTCGGAGCAACACATAGCGCTTATACGTCTCGAAGCCGATCAGCCCTTCCTCGAAGGTCAGCGTCAGCTCGTCGTCGAATTCGATCTCGCCGAATTGTCGGGTTTGGATTTTCATAGCCCCTCTTCCTTCTCGTCCGCGTCTTGCGCGCGTCTCGCGCGGCAATCCTATATGTTAAGAAAATACCACTTTCGCCCCAATGATCAAAATCGAGCGTTCTCGCCGCGCTCGTCGTTCCTCGCCCGGCTACGCCTCGTGCGCCTTGGTCGTTCCTCGCCCGGCTACGCCTCGTGCGACTTGGTCGTTCCTCGCCCGGCTACGCCTCGTGCGACTTGGTCGTTCCTCGCCCGGCTACGCCGTCGCTTCGTCGAGCTTGTGAGCGATCTCGGCGATCTTCGCGTCGGCGTCTTTCTTCATCTCTTTTTCCTTTTCGCGGCGCTTCTCCTCGGCGTTGCGTCTGCCGTCGGCGAAATCCCCGAGGCGGCGCTTTTCGAGATCGTCGAGCCGTTCCTTCTGCGCCTCGTAGTTCTTTTCGAGCCGTTGCAGCTCGCGTTCTTTCTGGTTCCGGAGTTGCGTGGCGCGCTTCAGAAGCGAGGAGCGGACGTTGCGCGCCTCGAACATCACCGAGAAGGCGACGATAAAGCTGAAGATCAATCCGATAAGAAACACGATGCCGCCCCACTTCAACCCCGTCGCGAAGAAGTCGATAAGCGCTCCGCCGAACCCTTGTCCGTAGGGGCTCGATTCGCCGATCCGCCCGACGAACCCGCCGACGAGAATCATCGCCATCGAGATGAGCGCGGACTTCATCAGCGCGTTGGTGAAGGATTTCCCGGGGTTGTATTTCGACGAGTTCTCGAGTTGCCTCAGCTCTCGCTCCGCGTCGCGGACGGCTTGCGCGATGCGCGTCTCGATCCGATCGCGCATATCGGCGCGCCGCTCGTCCAGCTTGTCGCGTTGCCCCTCGAACTCTTCACGCGCCCGTTCGGCTTTCATCTCCTCCTTCGCGAAATACGCTTCGAACTCCTTCATCTCCTTGGCGATGTCGTCGTAATGGCTTTCCCGCGCCCCCGCCTTTATCCGCTCGATCGTTTCCTTGAACGCCTTCTTCACGTCCGCCCCGACGAGCGCCAACGTCTTGTTCTCCGTGCCCGCGAACTTTTTGGCGAAGTGATCGTAGAAGAGGAGCGCGCGCTCGACCTCTTGGTCGTAGTAGGCGTGGAGCTTCAGGGCGGCGAGTTTGCGGAGGCGCGTTTCGAGCCATTCGGCGGCGTCCTCGCCGTCCTTGGATTCCGCCTCGATCGTCTCCTTGAGCCGGTCGAAGAGGAGCGCGAAGCGGTCGTCGCGGAAAATATCGTGGACGCCCGCGTTCTCGGCGACGGCGGCGAGGAAATCGAGTTGGCGTTCTTCGACGCCGTGCCGCATCCGATCGACGTCGTACTCGACGATCTTCGAGAGGAGAAGCGCGGCTCGGTCGTCGTCTTTGCGCGCCAGTTCGTTCAGCGCGGAAAAATGCCATGCGGTCGCGGCGTTCGGCTCGAAGGCGGCGGCGTCGTCCAGCTCCAAGGCGGCGGCGGCGTGTTCGCCTCGCGAGGTTAGCGCGGCGCCTCGCAACGTCTTCACCAAATAGGTGAGTCGGCGTTTCGTCCGGTCGTCGCACTCGGCTTCGGCGAGCGCGTCGTCGGCGAATCCTAATCGTTTCGACGCCTCGTCCATCGAGCGGTAGTTTTCGTCGAACATATAAATCAGCGCCGAGAAGACGTATTTCAGCGCGTTGGCGGGGTTCGCGTTCTTCTCCGCCATTTGGATCGTCGAGAGGGCGTAGTAGTCCTTCTCCTTCCCCTCGCGTTCGGTCAGCCACTTTTGGTAAAACGATTTTATATCGCGGAAGTTCTCGCCTTTGCCCGCGGGCGAGGAATAGAGCCACTCCTCGAAGGCGCGTACGGCCGGCAGGCGCGCGACGAACGCGGCGGGAAGGGATTTCTCCCCGAGCGGCGTCTCTTGGAACTTCGCCGGCAAATCGAACGAGAAGTAGCGATCGATCGTCTTGGCGATCTCGCCGGGCGGACGCGCTTCGCCGAGACGGAGACGAAACCGTTCGTTTCCGTACTCGCGGAACGCCGCCGTTTGGTTCTTGTCCGGCTTCCGCTCCCCGATGAATTCCGCCGAGAGGGCGTTATCCGCCATGGGCGCGCTCCGGCTCGTCCGTATGTACGCGGATTACCATGTTCATATTATCGAATAGGATTAGGGCTCCTTTAGCGCCGGCTCGGCGCCCGCCGAAGCGGGGAGGTCGTCGCCCGCGATCCCCCGCGAGCGGCGATATATTCCCCTGTTATAAGAACGCGCCCGAGACGGCTACGTCGCGTCGTTCTCGGGGTCGTAGTTTAGGTTCGATTCGAGCCACCGCTCCATCGCGCGCTCGTCCATACCTTTGCGCTTCCGATAGTCGGTCAGCTGATCCTTCCCGATTTTGCCGACCGTAAAATACTTCGCTTCGGGATGCGCGAAATACCAGCCGCTAACGCTGGCGGCGGGGTTCATCATAAAGCTCTCGGTCAGCGTTATCCCCGTCCGCCGCTCGGCTTCGAGCAATCCGAAGAGCGTCTCCTTCTCGGTGTGGTCGGGGCAGGCGGGGTAGCCGGGCGCGGGTCGGATGCCGCGATACTTCTCCAAAATCAGGTCGTCGTTCTCGAAGCGCTCGTCGGGCGCGTATCCCCAAAACTCTTTCCGGACGCGCTCGTGCAGGCGCTCGGCGAACGCCTCGGCCAATCGGTCGGCGATGATTTTCACCATAATCGCGTTGTAGTCGTCGTTCTTCTTCTCGAAGCTCGCCGCCAATTCGTCGGCGCCGTCGCCCGCCGTAACGGCGAATCCGCCGATGTAATCCGTCACGCCCGAATCCTTCGGCGCGATGAAATCGGCGAGCGCCTCGTTCGGCGCGCCGTCGCTTCGGCTCGTCTGCCGTCGGAGCGTCCGCGAGACGCCGAGGATCCGCTCCCGCTTCTCGTCGGCGTACACTTCCACGTCGTCCCCGACGGCGTTCGCCCGCAGGATACCGACGACGCCGTGCGCGCGCAGCGACTTCTCCTCGACGATCCGATCGAGGAGCGCGTTCGCGTCCGCGTAGAGTTTCCGCGCCTCCTCGCCGTACTTTTTGTGGTCGAGGATTTCGGGATACCGTCCCTTCAGCTCCCACGCGAGGAAGAAGAACGTCCAATCGATATAGTCGCGCAGCTCGGCGATCGGGTAATCCGCGAGCGTGCGGAGCCCGAGATCCTTCGGCGGGCTGATCGTCGTCTCGTCGAATCGGAGTTTCGGCTTGTTGGCGCGCGCCTCCTCCAGCGAGAGGTACTCCTTCCGCCGTTTCTTCGACTCGTGGTTTTCTCGGATTTTTTCGTATTCCTCGGCGATCGTCCTCGCGTAGGGTTCCGCCTCTTTCGAGAGGAAATTCTGCACGACGGGCACGGCGCGGGAGGCGTCGAGGACGTGGACGACGGGTCGCGAGTAGTTCGGCGCGATCTTGACCGCCGTGTGCGCCTTCGAGGTGGTGGCGCCGCCGATAAGCAACGGCTGGCGCAATCCGTTCCGCTCCATCTCCGAGGCGACGCGGCGCATCTCGTCCAGCGAAGGGGTGATCAATCCGCTCAACCCCACCACGTCCGCCTTCTTCTCGATCGCCGTTTGGATAATCTTCTCGGTCGGAACCATCACGCCGAGATCGATCACCTCGAAATTGTTGCACCCGAGCACGACGCCGACGATGTTCTTTCCGATGTCGTGCACGTCCCCCTTTACGGTCGCGAGCAACACGCGCCCCGCCTCGCTCGTGTCCTTGTTTTGCGCCTTCATCTCCTCGATGTAGGGGACGAGGTAGGCGACGGCTTTCTTCATCACGCGGGCGGATTTCACCACTTGCGGCAGAAACATTTTGCCCGAGCCGAACAGATCGCCGACGACGTTCATCCCGTCCATCAGCGGACCCTCGACGACCTTGAGCGGATCGCCCAGTTTTTGGCGCGCTTCTTCGGCGTCTTGCTCCACGAACTCGACGATCCCTTTGAGTAGCGCGTGTTCGAGGCGTTTCTCGACGGGGTCGTTCCGCCATTCGAGCGTCTTCTCCTCGCGTTTCCCGTCGCTCTTGTGGCTCTCGGCGTACTCGATGAGCCGATCGGCGGCGTCGTCGCGGCGATTGAGCAGCGCGTCCTCGACGAGTTCGAGCAATTCCTTATCGACCTCCTCGTACACTTCGAGCTGTCCGGCGTTGACGATGCCCATATCCAAGCCGGCGCGGACGGCGTGGTAGAGGAACGCGGCGTGCATCGCCTCGCGGACGAGGTTGTTCCCTCGGAAGGAGAAGGAGACGTTGCTGACGCCGCCCGAGACGCGGGCGCCCGGCAGCCGTTCCTTAATCCACCGCGTCGCCTCGATGAAATTGACCGCGTAGTTGTTGTGCTCTTCGATGCCCGTGGCGATCGTCAAAATGTTCGGATCGAAAATAATATCCTTCGGCGGGAAGCCGACCTCCTCGACGAGAATCCGATAGGCGCGCTCGCAGATTTGCGTCTTCCGCTCCAACTCGGCGGCTTGCCCCTCTTCGTCGAACGCCATCACAATCACCGCGGCGCCGTAGCGTCGGATAAGCCGGGCGCGCTCCTTGAAGACGTCCTCCCCCTCTTTGAGACTGATCGAGTTGACGACGCCCTTGCCCTGCAGGCGTTTCAGCCCCTCCTCGATCACGCTCCACTTGGAGCTGTCGAGCATAATCGGCAGTCGGGCGATCTCCGGCTCGGCGGCGACGAGATTGATAAACGTCGCCATCGCCTCCTCCGAATCGATCATCCCCTCGTCCATATTCACGTCGATGACTTGCGCGCCCCCCTCGACCTGGCTCAGCGCCACCGAGAGCGCCTCCTCGTACTTCTCCTCGCGGATAAGCCGCGCGAATTTCCGGGAGCCGGCGACGTTCGTCCGCTCGCCGACGTTCACGAAGTTCGAGTCGGGACGGACGACGAGCGGCTCGAGACCGCTTAATTTCAGATGGTCGTCTTCCTCGGCGGGCTTGCGCGGCGGGAGCCCCTCGACCGCCTCGGCGATCGCGCGGATATGGTCGGGCGTCGTGCCGCAGCATCCGCCCACGATGTTGAAGAACCCGTCGTCGGCGTAGTCGCGGAGAATCTTCGCCATATAATCGGCGGTCTCGTCGTAGCCCCCGAACTCGTTCGGCAACCCCGCGTTGGGATAGAGCGAGGTTCGGCACGTGGCGATGCGCGAGAGCTCCTCGATATAGGGGCGCATCTGGGGCGAGCCGAGCGAGCAGTTCAGCCCGACGCTCACGAGGTTCCTCGCGTGGGAGACGCTAATCCAGAACGCTTCGGTCGTCTGCCCCGAGAGCGTTCTGCCGCTCATATCCACGATGGTGCCTGAGATCATCAACGGAATATCGATCCCGAGCCGTTCGCCCAAGCGCTCGACGGCGAAGATCGCGGCTTTCGCGTTGAGGGTGTCGAAGACCGTCTCGATCAGGAGGACGTCCGCGCCTCCCTCGACGAGACCCTCGGCGGCTTCCTCGTAGGCGGCGATCAAACCGTCGAACGTGGCGGCTCGGTAGCCGGGGTTGTTGACGTCGGGGGAGATCGAAAGCGTTTTGTTGGTCGGTCCCAACGCGCCCGCGACGAAGCGGGGCTTCTCGGGCGTCGCGCGCGTAAACTCGTCGGCGGCCTCGCGCGCCAGTCGCGCCGCTTCGCGGTTCAGCTCCTTGGCTATGGCGGAGAGACCGTAGTCGGCTTGCGCTATGCTCGTCGAGCTAAACGTGTTCGTCTCGATCAGGTCGGCGCCGGCGTCGAGGTATTCCTTATGGATCGCCTTGATCGCCTCGGGCTGCGTGAGCGCGAGCAGGTCGTTGTTCCCCCGCAGCTCCTTTTCGGAATCCCGAAAGCGTTCGCCTCGGAAATCGTCTTCGGAGAAATTGCGGCGTTGGATCATCGTGCCCATCGCGCCGTCCAAGACGAGGACGCGCTCGTCGAGCAAATCGGATAATCTCGTAAATGTCTCTTTGGTGGCGTTCATAATTCTCGATTCGCTTATCAGATCAGAAGGGAACGCTCGGTATATCTCAACCAACGCGCCCCGTCGTCGAGAAATTCCGCGAGGAATACAAAATGACTACATCGGAAACCGGCGTCGCCGTTTCGGTTAACTTTAAATATAGCTAAATTTCGGCCGTAAATAAACGCACGCAATAAGGAGTCGATATGATCGTCGTAACGGGCGGAGCGGGCTTCATCGGAAGCGCGCTGGTGTGGCGCCTGAACCAAATGGGCTACGAAAACATAATGGTTGTGGACGAGCTTGGAACGAGCGAGAAGTGGCGGAACCTCGCGCCGCTGAAGTTCGACGACTATTTCCACAAGCGGGATTTCCTCGAGATGGTCGAGCGCGATAAGCTCCCGTTCACCGTCCGCGCCGTTCTGCATATGGGGGCCAACAGCTCGACGACCGAGCGGGACGTCGATCACCTCGTCGAGAACAACTACCGCTACACGCAGAAGCTGGCGATGTACGCCCTCCGCCGGAACGTGCGGTTCATCTACGCCTCTTCGGCGGCGACGTACGGCGACGGCTCGCTCGGCTTCGAGGATCGGGACGAGCTATCGCTCGATCTCGCGCCGCTGAACCCCTACGGCTTCTCGAAGAACGTTTTCGATCGGTGGGCGTACGCGCGGAAGATGTTCGGCGAAATCGTCGGATTAAAATTCTTCAACGTCTTCGGACCCAACGAAGGTCATAAAGGGGATATGCGGAGCGTCGTCGTGAAATCCTACGAGCAGATAAAGGCGACGGGAAGCGTGAAGCTCTTCACGTCGTATCGCGAGGGCTACGCCGACGGCGAACAGAAGCGGGACTTCCTCTACGTGAAGGACGCGGTGGATATCGCGCTCTACTTCCTGTTCAACCGCGAGAGCGGGGGGTTGTTCAACGTCGGATCGGGGACGGCGCGGACGTGGCTCGACCTCGTCGGGGGCGTCTTCTCCGCGTTGGGCAAAGAGCCGAACGTCGAGTTCGTCGATATGCCCGAAGAGTTGCGCGAGAAGTATCAGTACTTTACGGAGGCGGAGTTAACCAAGCTGCGGCGCGTCGGGTGCGACTATCAACCGCGCCCGCTCGAGGACGCCGTCGCCGACTACGTGACGAACTATCTCGAACCGGGACGTCGGCTGGGCGAAGAGGGCTAAAACTCCTCCTCGTCGTCGAGGTCGTCGAGGTCGTCGAAATCCTCGTCAACCTCCTCGATCTCGTCGTCGGAGGGTTCCTCGTCGAAGTCCACGAAATCCTCGTCGTCCGCCTCGTCGAACTCGTCGCCGTCGAAGATGTCGTCCATATCGTCGTCGTCGAAAAAGTCCTCGTCGTAGTCGTCGTCGCCGGCGGCGAACGTCGCCGCGATCGTTCGACGCTCGTCGAGCGGGGAATCGGTCGGGATGGCGTCGGTCGTCATTGCGTCTCTCTCCTTGTTGCTCGCGCCCGAAGGGCGTCCCGCGCGGTCGGAGCCGCCGGGCGTTTGTGCGTCCGAAAAATAAATAATATTTTTCACCAAACAAACGCGGCGCGGCGTGTTTGGATTTCCCGGAACCGCGTCGCCGTCCGCCTCTCTCATTAAAGGAGATTCGACGATGCGCACGATCGGCTTATCCGCTTTGCTTTTGTTTGTAACGCTAACGAGTTCCCTTATGCGCGCGCAATCCGAACGACCGATAACGCCCGACGACCTCTGGGCGATGGAACGCCTCCAAGCGTACGACGTCTCGCCCGACGGCTCGACGATCGTCTTTAGCTCGACGCGTTACCATATGGAGAAGAACGAGGGGCGGACCGCCGTCTCGGTTCTCGACGTCGCTTCCGGCGAAGTCCGCGAGATCCTCCCCGACGCCTCCGCGCCCGTTTTCTCGCCCCGAGGCGATAAGCTCGCCTTCGAGCGCGACGGTCAGATATGGTTCGCGCAACCCGACGGCTCCGAGCCGATTCAATTCACCGCGATGAGCGGCGGCGCCTCCGGCGTCGTGTTCTCACCCGACGGCGAGCGCGCTCTCTTCGTCTCCGACGTCTATCCCGAGTGCGAGACCGAGCGATGCAACCGGGAGAAGGACCGCCTTAAGCAAGAGCGCAAAGCGACGGGCGTCGTCTTCGACTCCCTTCTCTACCGCCACTGGAACCGTTGGCGCGGCGAGAAGCGGAGCCACCTCTTCTTGATCGACGTCCGATCCGGCGAGTTCCGCGATCTCACGCTCGGCTCGACGCGCGACGTGCCGCCCGTCTCCCTCGGCTCCGACGACGACTACGGCTTCTCCCACGACGGCGCCTTCGTCGCCTACGCGACCAACCTCGACCCGTTCCGACCCGCGAGCACGAACAACGACGTCTTCGTCGTCGAGACCGCGACGGTCAAAAAGGGCGAGGCGCCCGAGAAGACGCGCGTCTCCACTTCCGAAGGGAACGACGTCCGACCCGTCTTCAGCCCCGACGGAACGTGGCTCGCCTACCAATCGATGGCGACGCCGGGCTTCGAGGCGGATAAGCGACGACTGATTATCCAAAACCGCGAGACGGGCGAGGAGATCGACTTGACCGACGGCTTCGACAAGCCCGTGTACGAGTTCCTCTGGTCGCCCGACGCCAAGCGTCTCTACTTCACCGCCGCGAACGGCGTCAACAATTCCATCTACCGCGTCGAGGTCGCCTCGCGGAAGATCGAACCCGTCGTCGAGGAACACTATAACGCGTCGATCAAGCTTTCTAAGGACGGCGAGCGGCTCTACTTCAAACGGCAGCGCGCCGACATGCCCTACGAGCTGTTCGTCGCCGAGGCGCCCGACTTCGCGCCTCGGAAGCTGACCGACGTGAACGGCGAGCTCCTCGACGAGTTGGCGCTCCGCCCGATCGAGACCTTCACTTCCGAAGGCGCCGGCGGAACCCCCGTCGAGTCGATCCTCCTCAAGCCGCCCGCCTTCGACCCCGAGAAGACCTACCCGATGATCTTCCTCGTCCACGGCGGTCCGCAAGGGCGGTGGTCGGATAATTTCCACTTCCGCTGGAACATGGAGATCTTCGCCGCGCCCGGCTACGTCGTCGTGGCGCCGAACCCGCGCGGAAGCGTCGGCTACGGACAACAGTTCACGAACGAAATCAGCGGCGACTGGGGCGGGAAAGTCTTCACCGACTTGATGAACGCCTACGACGCCGCGATCGAACGCCACGACTTTATCGACGGCGAGAACACGTTCGCCGCGGGCGCCAGCTACGGCGGCTATATGATGAACTGGTTCCTCGGGCACACCGACCGCTTCAACGCGATCCTCTGCCACGCGGGCGTGTATAACCTCGAAAGTATGTACGGCGCCACCGAGGAACTCTGGTTCCCCGAGTGGGAGTTTAAGGGAACGCCGTGGACGAACCCCGAGCAATACGAAAAATGGTCGCCGCATAAGCACATCCACAACGCGACGACGCCGACGCTGATCACCCACGGCGCAAACGATTTCCGCGTGCCGGAAGCCGAGGCGTTCCAACTCTTCACCGCGTTGCAACGCTTGGGCGTCGAGAGCAAGCTCCTCTACTTCCCCGACGAGTATCATTTCATCACGAAGCCGCAAAACGCGAAGCTCTGGTGGGAAACGATCTTCGAGTGGTTCGCCGCTCATCGGAAGAAGTAGCCGACGCGCGCTTGCGACTCCGCTCCGCGCATGATATTTTACTACGTTTAGCCGACGGCGATCGCCGCGTTCGGATTCGCGGACGCGGCGACCTCGGCGAGCGAACGAAAGGAACGTAATGAACGACGAACTAAAAGACGCCAATCCGTTGGACGACTATCGGTGGCGGGAGATCGACGAAGACGCCGCGACGCCCCGCACCGAACGCGAGTATCGCGAGGGCGCCGACTACGTCGAGGCGAACTTGTGGGAAAAGCTCGAACAAGTCGGGCAGAAAATCTCTTTCGCCAAGGATTTACTGGCGCTCTTCAAGTATATGCGGGACGAGCGCGTGTCGTGGTATCGGAAATCGATCGTCGTCGGCGCGCTGATCTATTTCATCGCCCCGATCGACGCGATCCCCGATCTCGCGCCCCTCGTCGGCTACCTCGACGATCTGGGCGTCGTCGCCGCGTTGATGAAATACCTCGGCTCGGAGCTGATGGAGTACTACGAGTAGCGCGATGGGAAATCCGACGGCGGAAACTAATTTCGAGGTCGTCTCGAGCGACGTGGTTCGGCGCGGCGTCGTCTTCGATCTTACGGTCGATCGCATCCGCTACGACGACGGCGTCGAGGGCGTGCGGGAAGTGGCCGTGCATCCGGGCGGCGCGGTCGTCGCGGCGATCACCGACGCGGGAACGATCGTCGTCGTCCGACAGTTCCGCTATCCGCTCGGCGCGTGGATGACCGAGCTGCCGGCGGGCAAGCTCGACCCCGACGAGGATCCCGACCTCTGCGCGCCGCGCGAGCTGGAGGAGGAGACGGGCTACCGCGCGGGGCGAATCGACAAGCTCGGCGCCATAGCCACCACGCCCGGCTTCTGCACGGAAATTCTCCACCTCTACCTCGCCCGCGATCTCGTCGCCGGCGCCGCCAACCGCGAACGCGGCGAAGAGGGGATGACCGTCGAAGAGATTACCTTCGAGGAGTTCGACCGCCGAACGCTCGACGGCGAGATTATCGACGCCAAGACGATCGCCGCGGTAGCCCTCGCCAAATTGCGGCTCGCTCGCGACGACGATGCTTAAATCCCTTTCGATCAAAAACTACGCGCTCATCGAACGCACCGAAGCGTCCTTCGGCGCCGGGCTGAACATCGTTACCGGCGAGACGGGCGCGGGCAAATCCATCTTCGTCGGCGCGCTCGGCTTGCTGTTGGGCGATCGCGCCTCGTCCGACCTTATTCGCAAGGGCGAGAACAAGGCGATCGTCGAGGGAGTCTTCGACGTCGCCGACCGACGCGACGTCCTCGAGATACTCGAACGCGGCGATCTCGACGCCGCCGACGAGCTGATCGTCCGCCGCGAGCTATCCCGCAAGGGCGCCAATCGGAATTTCGTCAACGACTCGCCCGCGCCCTTAACCGTCGTAAAGGCGCTCGGGGATCGCCTCGTCGATCTCCACGGCCAACACGAGCATCAATCCCTCCTCAGGCAAGCCACGCACGTCGAGTTCCTCGACGCCTTCGCCGACGCCGCCGAACCCCTCGCCCGCTACCGAGAGGCGCGACGCGCCCTCCGCGCCAAAACCGACGAGCTCGCCGAGCTCCGCGAACGCGAGGCGACGCTGAAGGAGCGGAAAGAGTTCTACGATTTTCAGCTTAAGGAAATCGATCGCGTCGATCCGACCGAGAACGAGGACGAGGAAATCGAGGCGGAGCTGAGCGTCTTGGAAAACGCCGAGCGACTCTTCGAGGCGGCGGCGAACGCCTTCCGGACGACGTACGACGACGATCGGAGCGCCTACAGCCGACTGAACGAAGCGCGCGAGGAGTTCGAGGAGGCGGCGCGGTTCGATCCCGCATTCGCCGAGCGACTCGAAGAGTTGGATTCGGCGATCGCCCTCGTCGAGAGCGTCGCCAATTTCGCGCGCGACTATCGCGGCGCCGCCGACCTCGATCCGAGAAAACTCGACGCCCTCCGCGAGCGAGCCGCCGAGCTTTCCCGACTGAAGAAAAAATACGGCGGCGAGTTGGCGACCGTTTTCGAGCGACGGGACGAGATGCGACGCGAGGTGGAGTTGGCGACCGACTTCGAGGCGAACGTCGGCGCGATCGTCGAGGAAATCGAGCGACGACGAGGCGAGGCGAGCGCGGCGGCGAAACGACTGTCGGAAATACGACGCGGCGCGGCGAAGAACCTCTCGGAAGCGTGCGAGCGGGCGCTGGCGACGCTCGGGTTGGAGGGCGCGACGTTCGCGACGACGATCTCGACGACCCCCGCCGACGACGACGACGCCGACGCGCTGACGATCGACGGCGCGTTCGTGAAATCCAACGCGCGCGGCTGCGACGAGGTCGAGTTTCTCCTCGCCGCCAACGCCGGCGAAGACGCGAAACCGCTGGCGAAAGTCGCCTCGGGCGGCGAAGTCTCGCGCATTATGCTGGCGCTCAAATCCGTGCTCGCCCGCGCAAACGAGGCGCGAACGCTGATTTTCGACGAGATCGACGTCGGCGTATCGGGCAGAATCGCGCGAAAGGTCGGCGAAACCCTCCGCGACCTCTCGACGCGCGAACAGGTCTTGGCGATCACCCACCTGCCGCAAATCGCGGGATTAGCCGACGCCCACTACGCCGTCGAGAAGGTCGAACAAGAGGGCAGAGCCGTAAGCCGGCTCCGCAAACTCACCGACGACGAGCGCGTGCGCGAGGTGGCGAAACTCCTCTCCGGCGAAACGATCACCGATAGCGCGCTCGAAAGCGCCCGCGACCTTATCGGCAAACCCGCGTGACGCCCCGCTACGGCGTTTATCTCCACGTCCCGTTCTGCCGTCGGAAGTGCGGCTACTGCGATTTTTACTCCGCGACCGTCCTCGATCTCGCGCCCGCGTATCTCGACGCGCTCGTTACGGAAATAGACCGCCGCGCATCGGGCGGCTCGGTCGAGACGATCTACTTTGGCGGCGGCACCCCCTCGCTCCTTACCCCCGAGGAAATCGGTCGGATTCTCGATCGCGTCGCCGCGCGTTTTTCGATCGAGCAAGACGCCGAGATTACGATGGAGGCGAACCCGGGCGCGCTCTCGCGGGAGCGACTCGCCGACTATCGAGCGGCGGGCGTTAATCGGCTTAGCGTCGGCGTCCAATCCTTCCACCCCGAGGAGTTGCGCTTCCTCGAACGGATCCACTCGGCGGAGGAGGCGCGGGCGACGGTCCTCGCCGCCGCCGAGGCGGGCTTTGCGCGGATCTCCGTCGATCTTATGTTCGGAACGCCGAGCCAAAGCGTCGAAGCGCATCGCGGCAACCTCCTCGCGGCGCTCGCGCTCCCCGTCGAGCACCTCTCCGTCTATAGCTTAACCTACGAACCCGAGACGCCCTTGGGGCGCGCGCTCAAACGCGGCGACGTAACGCCCGCGAGCGACGACCTCGACGCGGATCTCTACGAGGCGACGATCGACGCGCTCGCCGAGCGGGGCTTCCGCCGCTACGAGACGTCGAGCTTCGCGCCGCGCGGGGCGGAGTGTCGGCACAACCTCCGCTATTGGCGGCGCCGGGAGTATTACGGATTCGGTCCGGCGGCGCATTCTTTTTTGGCGGAAACGCGACGGGCGAATCTCGGGGAGACGGGGGCGTACATTCGGGATATCCGAGACGGGGGGACGGGCGCGGGGGAAACGGAGCGGTTGACGCGGGAGGACGCGCTCCTCGAGACGGTGATGCTCTCGCTTCGCGCCGAGGGGATCGACTTGGCGGCGTTCGGCGAGGCGTTCGGGGAGGAGGAGCGGGCGGCGTTGCTATCGCGCTTATCGGCGGAAATCGCGGAAGGATTGCTGGAACGCGCCGAGGGTCGGCTCCGCGTCGCGCGACGAGGGTACGCCCTTGTGGACGCAATCGTCGAGCGGGCGCTCGAGCGGCGAGTTCGGTAATTCCGCCAAAGATTTTGTACCTTGCTCAAAACGGAGCTCGGTCGAGACGAGTCCGACGACTATCCCACAAAACGAACGGACGTATGAGAACGACAATTCGATTGGCGGCGGGAATTATTATAATAGGGATCGCGGCGGCATGCGGCGGCGAGAAGACGGAGAAGGAGCGCGCGTTGGCGTTCCACAAGGAGTACGCGGTTTACGCGATGGAGGCGAGCGCGCGGGTACCGACGCCGGGCGAGGCGCCGAGTCCCGTGCTCGACGAGAAGGAAACGCGCGCCGAGGAAATCGCGCGCGAGCATGGTTTCGAGAACCTCGAAGAGGCGGTGGCGGCGACGGGGAAATACGCCGACTCGCCCGAGATGATCGAGCTGAAGAAGGATCTCGAGAAGAAGTTCGAGCGATATTAAGAAGCGGAACTTTAAGGAAATCCGATATTGCGCGGTTTAGTAATTCTCTCTATATTGTAGTAATCGCTCCGACGGCGGGGGCGTTTTCGCCGTCGGAGAAACAACCCACTTACTAAAAATATATTCGGAGTTTCATATGAAATTGCAACGTATCGTTATCGCGGCGCTGACGCTCGTGTTCGCCGTCGCGCTCGTCAACTGCGGCGAGAAATCCGAGAAAGACCGCGTTATTAGCGCGCTGGAGGAACTCGGCGCGTATATGGGCGAGATGCAAACAGAAGCCGAAGCCCTACAAGAATCCGGCGATATGGAAAAGATGGCCGAGATTATGGAAGAAATGCAAACCAAGATGGACGAGATCGCCAAGAACAACGGCTTCGAGAGCTTCGAGGCGATGGGTCCGATCGTCGAGAAATACGAGGACGATCCGGAAGTTAAGAAAGTTATTGAGGAAATGGAAAAGAAATACGACTTATAAGTTTCTATAAGAATTCTTTCGCGAGGCGCTTTCGGGCGCCTTTTTTTATTGCTGCGGGGCGGACGTAATTTCGGTAATCTTCTTTATAT
>WJMR01000355.1 GCA_014727845.1 Ignavibacteriales bacterium | reverse complement strand
TGAGGAGGACCGACTCGGATTGGGAGGTGATCTGCGCGAAGTCGATATCCGACTCGAAGCGCTCGATCTGAAAATCGTAGTTGCCGATAATCTGCCACGTCTTCTTGAGATCCTGCATCACCTTGTCGGCGAAAATATAGAGCACCTTCTGCTCGATCGGGGTGATAATCTTGGCTTGCTTGCCGCCCCTGCCGCTTCCGCCGAGGAGCTTATCGACGAGCGTGTAGGCGAGGTCGATCGAGACCTCGAGGATCCCCTTGATGTCGGTGTCGCGAAGCTCGAACGTGAACAGGCAGGCGGGGCTGGAGACCGAGAGGACGTACTCGGAATAGTAAATCTGATCGACCGAGAGAACGTTGACGTTGATGATCGATTGGAGTTTCGTCATCAAGAAGGAGCTGAGGGATTCGGCGAAGTTCTCGTGGATGTTCCGCAGCGTGCGCAGCTGAATTTTGGAGATGCGATTCGGAAGCCGGAAATCGTAGGGGACGGCGTCCTTCTCGGTCACCGTCGCGGCGGCTTCCTTATCGCCGCCCTGCATGTTGCTGAGTAGCTGATCTATTTCGGATTGTGATAATACTTCGGCCATTGCTCGCGCCTACCGGCTTGTTGTGCTCGCTCGCGGATCGCTCGTTGCCGGCGCCCGTCGAGTCGAAATCCGTCCGAGCGACGTTCTCCTCTCGCGATCTACTCGCGTCGGAGCGCCGCCGTTGCGACGATTACTGTATTATGTATTTCCGAAAATAGACGTCGTGTATCGGCGTCTCGGGAACGAGTTCCCGCACCCGTTTCAGAACGATCGGCTTGAGGGTGTCTTTGTAACTCGGCTTACTAAGCGTTTGCACCGTTCGGCTCGTCAGCTCCGTTATCACCGCGTCGCGTATGGCGACGTCGGCTTTCCGCAAGGCGTTCACCGCCTCGTCGGTCGTAACGTTGAACCCGAGCGAGACCAGCAAGAGCCGATTGCCGTCGGATTCCGCGGGGTTGACGACGACGTCCTTGATCGTGTAGAAGTAGTCGCCTTTCGGAACGTTGTCCTTAATCTTCGGCTCGTCCTCGACCTGCGTCGAGTCCTTCGGCATCTTCGCGTCCAGCTCCGCCAGCTTATCCCGCAGGATCACGTTCGCCGTAATATAATAGACGACGACCAGCTGCACAATGAACAACGGCAACCCGATCATAAAGACGCGCAAGCCGGGACCTTTCCGCCGAACTTGCGGCGTCACCACGTCTTCTTCGAGTTCTATCTGTTCTTCTTCGAGTTCCTCTTCAATCGCCATAAACGCTCCGCGAACGCGTAAGTTAAAGGGACGCGATAGATGTTCGCCGAAAATCCCTTTAATTAATTATACATAAACTCCAAAATAATAACAACAAGCGACGACGTTTTTCGTCCGGATAACGTAAATCTATTCCAAACAACGGGCGTCGCCCGCGTCGGATCGGTCGAAGACGACGATCGACGTTTTATTACCTTTTTATTGTCGAAATAATTCGTAAGTTTTTTACGCTAACAATTATGATATGGTACCTACAGGAGCGAATCGTGAAAAAACTTGTCACCGTATTATCCGCTTTGTTTGCTGTCGCCGCGTTTGCCCAGAACTCCGCGCCCGCCGAACCCCTTCCCTCCTCGTTCGATCTTCGCGACGTCGGCGGCGAGAACTACGTAACCGTTCCTAAAAGCCAACGAGGCGGTACGTGTTGGACGCACGGCACGATGTCCTCCATCGAAAGCGTGCTGCTGAAAAGCGGCGTGTGGGCGGAATACGCCGCCGGCGTCGAGCCCGACTTCGCCGAGTATCACCTCGATTGGTGGAACGGCTTTAACCGACATTGGAACCCGGACGCCTCGCCGACGACGGGCGACGGACTTGAACTCCATTTCGGCGGCGACTATCGCGTCGCGACCGCCTACCTCTCCCGACTCGCCGGCGCCGTCGCCGACGAAGAGGCGCAGAGCTTCGACGACGCGCCCGCGCAATTCTCCGACGACTACTCGATCTTTTCCCCCCGACACGTCGAGTGGTTTACCGTCGGCGATAACTTGGAGCGGATCGATCTCCTCAAGCGGGTGATCATGGAACGCGGCGCCGTCGGCACGTGTATGATGTACGCCGGCGCTTTCCTCGACGGAACCACGCACTACCAACCCCCGTCGGATCCGCAAGACCCGAACCACTCGATCGCCATCATTGGCTGGGACGACGCGAAGAAAACCCAAGCCCCCGAGGACGGCGCATGGCTCTGCAAGAACAGCTGGGGAACCGACTGGGGCGAGGACGGCTTCTTCTGGATTTCCTATTACGACAAGCACGCCGCGCGCGAACCGCAAATGGGATTCGTCTCCTTCCGCGACATCCGGCGCGTCGCGGGTGAAAAGGCGTACTATCACGACGTCCACGGGTGGCGCGACGAGCTGACCGACGTCGATCGCGCCTTCAACGCCTTCACCGCCGACGGCGACGAGACGCTCCGCTCCGTCTCCTTCTTCACCGCCGCCGACACGGTCGATTACGTCGTCGAGATCTTCGACGACTTCGCGGCCGGCGAGCTCCAACATCGGCTCGCCGTCGAGAGCGGCGCCTTCGAGTTTACGGGCTACCACACCGTCGATCTCGACACCGCCGTCGCGCTCGCCGAAGGGGACGACTTCTACGTCGCCGTCACGCTCTCCAAAGGCGGGCACGCCTACGACCGCACCTCTATCGTCCCCGTCCTGCTTGGTTCGCGCGGAACCATTACCGTAACCTCCGCCGCGAACGCGGGCGAGAGCTACTACCACGACGGCGCGGCGTGGGCGGATCTCTACGACCGCGACCTCTCGCCCCACGACGCCCACACCGCCAATTTCTGTATTAAGGCGTACGCCACCTCCGGCGTCCCGACGCTCGAAATAGGCGAGGCGCGCGTTCCTTTCGGCGCCGAGGAGTTCGGCGTTCCCGTGTATTTGTGGGACGGACCCGCGCTCTCCCGGCTCGAGTTCTCCGTCGGCTACGACGACGCCGTCGCCACCTTCGAGCGCTTCGACCCGATCGACGAAACCCTCGCGCCCGCAACGACGACGGGCGAAGGGAGCGTTACGATCGTGTTGGACGGCGAGGGACTCCGCGCGCCGCGTCACGGAAAGATAGGCGAGCTTGTCTTCTCGAATCCCCTCGCCTCCTCCGCGCTCGTCCTCACCGACGTCTCCGCCGCCGACACCTCGGACGGCGACGCGACGCCGACGACGATCGACGGCGCAATAGCGCTCGGCGCGGGCGAGGCGCCCAAACACGTCCTCCACGTCTCCGGCGATTTCAAAATGGCGGCGCACAACGACGCCTCCATCGGTGGACGAGCCGACGCCGCTTCGGCGGGTCCGGGCGTGCTTTGGAATAACGAGAGGGGCGGCTACACGGGCGGCGTCGTCTTCGGAACCGCCGCGCGAGAAGAGGCGCGAGGGTCGATGGGCAGCTTCCTCTCCCACGACGAATCCCTCGCCACGACGCTCCTCTCGCTCGGTAGCGACTACGACGACGGCTTCTCCTCGAACGACGACTTTAACGAAATCGCCGAGGCGACCGTCGTCGATTACGGCGCCGGCGCCTATCCCGTAAAAATCATCCAGCGCACGATGACCAACCTCGGCGAACCCTACGGGATGATCCGCTACGGTTTCGTCAACGAAGACGAGGCGACGCTCGATGGGCTCTCGGCGGGGATGTTCTTCGACTGGGATCTCGGAAACTACCAAGACGACGTCGGCGGAATCGACGTCGAGCGCCGCGCGGTGTACGAATCCGCGGGCGACGTCGATCTCCACTTCGGGCTCGTGGCGCTGAACGGACTCGACGGCGCGCGGGTTACGAGCAAGTATAGCGTTCTCGGAGACGCGCAAGCCGTGCGCGACTCGGTCTATGATTGGTTGACGACCGTCGTCCTCGACTTCGACGATCCGGGCGATCAACGGACGTGGATCGGGACGGCGCTCGGGGACGTTCCGCCCGGCGACACCGCGTGGGTCGCCTTCGCCGTCGTCGCCGGAACGACGCTCGACGAGATGTTCCGCCACGCCGATTCGGCGCAAGCCAAAGCCGCGCGACTCGGGTGGAGCGACCCCCCGACTTCTAAACGCGACGACGCGTCCGTCGAGCGGTTTCGGCTCCGGCAGAATTATCCGAATCCGTTCAACCCGACGACGACGATTACGTTCGAGTTGCCGCGCCAACGTCGCGTCTCCCTCGACGTCTTCGACGCGCTCGGCGCTCGAGTCGCGACGCTCGCCGACGGGGAGTTCGAGGCGGGCGTTCACCGCGTCTCGTTCGACGCCGCCGAGCTCGCCGCGGGCGTCTATTTCTATCGGATTATCGCGGGCGATTTCGTCGAAACGAAGAAAGCGCTCCTGCTGAAGTAGGCGGGATTTCGTACGAAAAAGCCGGCGCGGTCTCGAGGGTCGCGTCGGCTTTTTGTTTGTCGGAATCGTCGTCGGGCGCTACTCGTCGCGCTCCCACGTGATGATGCATCCCTCGCGGACGCCGTGCCGCTTGCAAAATCCCCCCACGGTTTCGAGCACGTATTTCGCGGGTTTGGTCGAGTAGTAGGTGTCGAGAGTCCCGACTTCGGTGTTCTCGTGGATCGTAACGACGCGGCGTTGAGCGTCGATGAAAATCATATCCAGCGAGATGAGCGTGTTCTTCATATAGAAGCCCTGCATCTCTTCGACGGGGAAGAGGAAGAGCATGCCTTGGTTCTCCTCCATCGACGGGCGATTCATCAAGCCGAGGTAGCGCTCGTAGTCGGTGTCGGCGAACTCGCAGTCGATCGTCGTCAGCGGTTCGCCTTCGGGAGAGAGGATCGTCAGCGACCCCTCCTTGGTGAACTCGTATTTCTTCACGCCTGAATCCTCTTCCGTCGTAAGCATAACAATCGCCGCGATCATCGCCGCCAACGCGAGAACCGCCGCGCCGACGATCATCGCGCGCGGACGCTTCGCCGATTTCGTTTCGTTCGTGGTTTTCGTACTTTTCTTGGTTGGCATAATTTACGCCGGATTTTTGTTCATAAGGAGACGCGCCTTGAACGGTAATATAATAGAAAAAGAAGAGATTCGCTTGGAGGAACGCCAACTGAAAATGGTCGCGGGCGGATGGAGCGCCGACGCGATCGAGAAGGCGGACGTCCACAAGATCGTTTACGAATCCGACGGCTGGAAGGTGCGCGGCTATTTGGCGACGCCGAAGTACGAGGGGCGTCATCCCGTCGTGATCTGGAACCGAGGCGGCGCGGGCGAGCGCGGCTCGATCGACGAGTTCACGGCGCGGGGCGCCTTCGGGCTTATGGCGAGTTGGGGATACGTCGTCGTGGCGTCGATGTACCGCGGCTCGATCGAGGGCGAGGGGCGGGACGAATTCGGCGGGGCCGACGTGAACGACGTGTTGAATCTTATCCCCCTCGCCGAATCGCTTCCCCAAGCCGACGCCGAGAGGATGGGGATGGAGGGGTGGAGCCGAGGCGGCTTGCAGACGTTCCGCGCGCTGGCTCGCTCGGATCGCTTTCGCTGCGCCGTCGTCTCCGGCGGCGTCGCCGATCTCGAGGACCGGGTCGCGTCGGTCGATAAGCTCCGCGACTACATCGCCGACTACCTCGACCCGAACGACGCCCCCGCGCTCCGCAAACGCTCGCCCCTCCGCTTCGTCGATCGATTCCCCGAGGACGTCGCCTACCTCGTCGTACACGGCGCGCACGACGAGATCGTCGCGCCGAGGAAGTCGCTCGAATTGGCGACCAAGATGCTCGAACGCGGGCTCTCCCTCCGCTACGTCCTCTTCGACGGCGGCGATCACTTCCTCAAAAAGCATCGGAAAGAGTTTGATTCCATCCGCAAACGGTGGTTCGATAAGCATTTAAAGAACGTGTAATATATCCGACCAAAATTATTTTATGTGACTATTTGGATTAGTTGAGTTCATTGAATAGATTTGGAGCGGTCTTTGAGTTTATGAGTTATAATAATCATATGTCGTATATACTGAAGTCGGTCGTCGCGGTTCTCGCGGCGGCTACGTTGGGGGCGGGAGGGAAGACGCACGCGGCGCCGCCAAGCTACCTCGTGCGGGGCACGGTCGTCGCGGAGAACGGGGAGCCGCTCGAAGGCGCGAACGTGATCCTCAAGGGCACCACGCTCGGCGACGCCAGCGACGCGCGCGGCGTCTTCGAGATCCGCGGCGTCAATCCGGGCGACTACACCCTCCGCGTCAGCTATTTCGGCTACGCCACGCAAGAGCGCTCGATCACGGTTAGCGAGGACCTCGCGGGGCTCTCGTTCGAGATGGTCGAGGCGGCGTTCGACATCGAGGCGGTCGTCGTTACCGGCTCGCGCGTCGAGAAGCCCCTCAAGAACACCCCCGCGCTCACCGAGATCGTCACCGAACGGCAAATGCAAACTTCCGCGTCGGTCACCGTCGTGGACGCGCTCGAATACAATATGCCGAGCGTCAACTTCTCGCCCGGATTGATGGGGCACAATATGCGGATGCAAGGGCTGGACAACAACTACGTCCTCATCCTGCAAGACGGCGAGCGCGTGGCGGGCGAGAACCGCGGCATGGTGGATCTCTCACGTTTCAACTCCTCGCAGATCGAGCGGATCGAGACCCTCAAGGGCGCCGCCTCCTCCACCTACGGCTCGAACGCCATCGGCGGCGTTATCAATATTATTAGTAAGAAACCGAAGCGACCCCTCGAAGCCGACTTCTCCTCCCGCTTCGGGGCGAACGGCGAACGAACGCTCGGCGGAAGCGTCGGATCGAAGCTCGACCGTTTTAGTTTCCGAACCGATTTCACCCACAAGCATTCCGACGGCTACGACCTGACGCCCAAAACCGAATACGAAAAAACGGTGCAGGAATACTCCGACTACACGCTCGGGCAGCGGGTCGGATACGCTATCGACGACCGAACGAGCGTCGAGCTCGACGGACGATACTACACTTACGAGCGGTTCGACTTCACCATCCGACCCGTCCATCCGAAATACTACAACTGGGCGATCGGGGGGAACGTGAAGCGCCGGTTCTCCGAGAAGAGTTCCGTGCGCGCGAGCTGGCACATCGACGATTACGAGAAGTACGACGTGTTCGAGGAGTTGGGCGACGAGGAGCGACGCACCTATCGGCAGCGGATCGACAACGGGCGCGCCTCGGCGACGTTCGATTGGATTCCGCAAAACGTTACCACCGTCGGCGTCGAGTATCTGAAAGAGACGCTCTTCTCGACCCGCGTTGACGGGGACGAGCGCGAGGCGAGCGACTACGTCGGGTTCCTCCAAAACGAGTACGCTCCGCTCGAACGCCTCACGCTCACGCTCGGGGCGCGGCTAAACAACCACTCGACCTACGGAACGCACTTCACGCCGCAAATCTCCGCGCTCTATCAAGTCCTACCGTTCAACGTGCGCGCCTCCTACGGCGCGGGCTATCGGGCGCCGAGCTTGAAGGAGCTCTACATGAATTGGGACCATATGGGGATGTTCTTCATCAAGGGGAACGAGAACCTGAACCCCGAGACGTCCTACTACGCGACGGCGTCCGTCGAGTATCTCAGCGCGTCGTTCATCGGGTCGATCGCCGCCTACTATAACTCGGTCGATCAGATGATCGAGGAGCGGCAGCAACCCGATAATCCGAGCTTGATCCTTTACGAGAACGTGAACGAGGCGTCGATTCGAGGCGTGGACGTTCTCACGAAAACCGATCTCGGCGCGGGCGTCGCGGCGAGCGTCGGCTACAGCTATCTCGACGCGATCGACGAAGTGACCGACCTGCAACTCTGGGGCACGATCCGCCACTCGGGCAGGATCCGCGTGGATTACGACCGCCGTTTCGGGGATTACGCCGCCAACGCCAACATCCAAGCGAAGCTCAACGGCGAGAAGATCTACGAAGGGCTGAACGATCGCGGCTTCACCGAGCGACAAACCTTTCCCGGTAGCGCCGTCTGGCGCGCCGCCGTCTCCCTCCGACGCGACTCCTACGGCTCGATTGTGGCGGGGGTGGACAACATTTTCGATTACACCGATCCCGAACATCTCACCGTAGTAACGCCCGGGCGCACGTTCTTCGTCTCCGTCGCGTTCGCGATCCACTCGGGATATTTCCAATAATCGCTCAACGTAAGGAACGATATGAAAAAGCAAATCGCCCTATGGCTCGCCGTCGCGATTACGGCGACGTTCGTCGCCTGCGATTCGGACGACGACTCGGGCACGTCCCCCGTCGATAAATCCGCCGTCACCGTCGATATCGACGCGACCGACTACGAAAACTGGGTCTATTTCTCCTTCGACGACGGAACGTTGATCGCCGTCGCCGATCCGCAAACTTCGCTCGATTGGGACCTCGGATTCCGTCGCTATCACATGCGCACCAATAGCGGTAGCTCGGGCTCCGGGCAAGGCGGCGCGTACGACGCCGGCAAAGTCGAGTTCGCCTCCGTGACGACCGCGCCCGACGCGGGTTTCGTGGTGGACGACTCGATCTGGGAATACACCCGGACGATGCCCCCCGATAGCTTCCAAGTAGCCGCCAACACGCTGCTCGACGATTGGTACGAGTACGTTTTCCAAGGTAACGCGCCGACGCTCGTACCGCTCGAGCACATCTACGTGATAAAAACCGCGGACGGCAAATACGCGAAGATGGTGGTCACCGACTACTACAACGCCGAGAACGTCTCGGGTCACATCACTATGCAATACCTTTACAACGCCGAAGGCGGAACGGACTTAACCGCCGACTAATCGAATCCCTTGGCGTTAATCGAGAGCGCGGTCGTCGGAAGGCGGTCGCGCTTTTTATATGCGCGTGATAGTTCGTAAGTTCGGCGACACGTTTTTGGAAGCTCGATGGATTGGTTCGCGCTCGCGTTTCTCTCGGCGGCGCTCTCGGCGGCGGCGGCGATAACGCAGAAGAAGATACTATTTACCGCGTCGGCGTTGACGTTCTCGTTTCTCCTCTCGTTGGCGAACGCGGCGTTGAGCGCGCCGTTGTTCTTCGCGTTGGATTACTCGGCGGTTTCGACGACGGCGCTCGCGTGGCTCTTCGTGAAGGCGGCGATGGGCGCGACGGCGTTTTATTGCGTGATGGAGGCGCTCAAGCGGATCGAGCTCGGGGGCGCGTTGCCACTCCTCGCGCTCACGCCCGGATTTGTCGCCGTCGCGGCGGCGGCGCTGATCGGGGACGCGATCACCGTCGAGCAATCGATCGGTTTGGCGG
>WJMR01000354.1 GCA_014727845.1 Ignavibacteriales bacterium | reverse complement strand
TTTCGGCGTCGTTCCTTTCGGCGTCGTTCCTTTCGGCGTCGTTCCTTTCGGCGTCGTTCCTTTCGGCGTCGGTTGGAAATCGCGGACGTCGATCGCGCGATCGCACAGCGCGAGATCGTCCTCGTCGTTGGCGGCGAGGACGGTGATTCGGCCGTCGCGCTCCTCGCGGATAAATTCGTAGGCGGCGCGTTTTCCGGCGTCGTCCAGGTTGGAGGTCGGTTCGTCGAAGATAGCCAAGGACGGGCGGTGGAGCGCGGCGAAAGCGAGCTTGACGCGCTGTTGCATACCCGAGGAATAGCCGCCGTAGGCGTCGTTCCTACGGACGTAAATGTCGAAGCGTTTGAGGAGTTCGTCTCGACGCTTGGGAAGAGGATCGAGTCCGCGCGCCTTCATCGCGAAGTCGAGATTCTCGACGGCGGTGAATTCGTCGTAGAGCGCGAGGTAGGGCGCCGCGAATCCGACAAAGCGAGGCAGGCCGTAATCCTTGACGACGTCTTGTCCGACGTTACGAACGACCGCGCCGCGCGTGGGGGAGAGAACGCCCGCAATGATTTTCGCAAGAGTGGATTTCCCGCCGCCGTTCGGTCCCGCTATCCCGACGATCTCGCCCGTCCGAAAGGAGGCGGTAAGGTCGCGGAAAATTACGCGGTCGCCGAATCGTTTGGCGAGGCGGTCGAGGGTGACTTCGGCGTTAATCATTAATCAGAACGATTTTCCCCGTCGAGGTTTCGTCGCCGACCTTGACGACGTAGAAGTACACGCCCGTCGGTAGCGCGTCGCCGTCGAAATCGACGGGGCGCCAGGAGACGAAGAGATCGCCGACGACGGGGAATTCATAGGATTGGGAGAAGACCGCCTCCATCGCGGCGGTGTAAACGCGGAAGTCGGCGAAGACGGGGGGATCGGCGTCGAAGGGAATCCGCAACGGTTGGGGAAAGTGGTCGGAGTAGCGGTACGGATTCGGATAGGGCGAGCCGACGGCGACGTCGGTGGTGGCGCCCGTCGCGACGAGTTGGTTGTTGAGAATCTCGGAGGTGCGCCACGCCGAGACGTCCGCGCAATCGAACGCGGCGTAGTAGTAGTCGTTGATCTTGATCGCTCCGTCAACGGGGTAGCGATAGAGACCGTAGGCGATGGCGCTCTCGGCGTAGGGCGTTTCGTGAGCGGCGCGGGCGTCTCCGGCGGTGACGACGGCGACGAGCGTGTCGTGCGAGAGCGGATCGGCGAAACGGAGGAAATTGACCGACGCGGGAATGGCGGATAGTTCGAATTGTTCGTCGGGTTCCATAACGGGACCGGTGAAGGAGATTTGCTCGTAGGCGGCGCCCTCCTCGAAGTATTTCCCCTCGACGGCGCGATCGCCCGTGAAGTACGTCCAAGCGGCGAACTCGTTGAAGTCGTCGCGGAAGGACGAGCCGTATTCCTTCAGAGCCGCGTCAACCGCGAGGATGGTCGGCGTACCCTCGGAAAAAATCTCCCAAATCCGCTTAATAACGGCGTAGCCGTATTTGTCGCGAAGATAAATATGCCAGACGGCGAGGTCGTAGCCGCTACCCGAAGTGGACCTAACGATGGAAACGCCGGGCTTCGCAAAGTAGCCGTCGCGCAGATCCATGTAATTGTAGTAGTCGTTCACCTCGTCGTGCGCGAATTCCTCCATCGCGGTGCAGGCGATTTCCTGATAGAAGATTTCGTCCCACACGAGCCCGTAGCCGCCGATGACGATCGCGTGATGAAACTCGTGCGCGGCGGTTACCCACAGTCCTTCCAGTCCGCGCGAATAGAAGCCCGAACCGAACGAGTTGTGGATAACAATGTATGTTGTGTGACGCCCGCCTTCGGGAAGTTCGACGTCGGGATAGGTCAAGCCGTAAAAGCCGATGGTTTTAAGATACACGTCGAAGAGGGCGTCGCCACCGTTCGCGTCGTCGGAGGGTGGCGGAAGGTAGCCGAGCTCCTCGACCTCGAACCGGTACGCGCTATCGAACGCTTCGGCGGCGGCGCGGGCGCTTTCCCAAACGGAGAGGACGCGTCCGTCGAGATCGGCGTAGGCGGGCGCGTTAACGCCGGAGGTGTCGAAGTGGATTCGGAAGCGACCGCTCGGCGAGACGATCGACGTGTGGAGCGTGGGTCTCGCGGCGACGGCGCGGAGCGCGTCTCGTTGGTCGGGCGTGAGTTTGGCGAGATTCGCCGCGAGTTCGGCGTAGTGCGGAACGCCGCATTTGATCGGCGCGGAGTCGCGGGGCGCTCGTTCGGCGGAGGCGCCGCACCCCGTCATAAAGGCGCGGTAAACCGAGTCGATCGGAGAAGACGTTTGAGAAAAGCCGCTTGCGAGAAGGGCGAGCGCGAGAAGCGATATGTGAGCGAACCGTACCATTACTCGGAATTAATCCGATAATCTACGATAAAGGGAAATGGAAATCAAAACATTCAGGGCGCTTCGACCGTCGGTTGGCGCGGGTCAATCGTCGGCGAGACGCTTGGCGCGGCGTTGTTCGGCTTCGCGGTAGCGTCGGCGGTCGGTTTCGGTTTCTGGGATCACCTTAACGGCGGGCGTGGGGCGGACGTTCTCGTCCACGGCGACGAACGTGAGATAAGCGGTGTTGGCGTGGACGCGCTCGCCCGTCTTAAACGATTCGGCGACGACCTTGACGCCGATTTCCATCGAGCTTCCGAAGGCGCGGTTGACGGACGCCATAAGCGTGACGGCGTCGCCGACCTTGACGCCGCGATGGAAGTCGAGACGGTCGAGCGAGGCGGTGACGCAGACGCGTTGGTTGTGCTTGGCGGCGCAGACCGCGGCGGTGACGTCGATCCACAGCATGAGCTGCCCGCCGAGCAGATTGCCCAACTGGTTGGCGTGGTGCGGTAGGATTAGGTGTGTCGTCTCGGTGCGACTCGCGGAGACGGGTTTTTCAACAATCATCTCGAAGCCGATTGTCGTTTGAGTTCTTCGCGGAGGTCTTCAAGTTCGCCGCGTCGCTCGTCGTCGTATCGTCGGAGGTATTCTTCGATTTCCTCCCGCGCGTCCTCGGTCTCCTCGCGATCGATGAAGAGTTGGATGCGTTTGTAGATCGCCTCTTTGGCGAAGGGAGTGTCGTGGAAGATTTGAGCGACGTTGTGATAGACGTTAAGCGCGGCGCGGTCGTAGTCCATCTTCTCGTAGATGACGCCGTTGGTGAATTCCTTTTCGGCGAGCTTGAGATTAAGCTCGACGATTTTATTCGCGGCGTTTGTGGCGCGCTCGTCGAGGGGATAGAAATCGACGAACGCCTGCAATTCGTCGATCGCCTTCTTAGTGTATTCTTGATCGAGCGGATAGGGCGGCGAAAGTTGGTAGTAGGATTCGCCGAGCATGTATTGGGCGTCGGGCACGAACTCGCTGCCCGAGATGGTTCGGATAAGGCGACCGAACTCGTAGGCGGCGATGAGGTATTCCTCGCGTTTGAAGCGCGCCATGCCGAGATAGTATTGAGCGTCGTCGGCGACGACGCTGCCGGGGTATTGGAGGGTGATCGCCTCGAATTCTTGGATTGCCTCGAAATAGTCTTCGCTTTCATAGCGCTCCATCGCGTGAGCAAATTTCTCTTGCGGCGTGGCGCCGACGGGGACGTCGGAGGCGCCGCATCCGATAAACGCGGCCGCGAGGGCGACGGCCGAGAGCGCTTTAAGGTAAATCGTCATACGTGTCATACCGTTCATAAAGTATTGGTCTTTCGTGTTAGACGCGCCGGGCGGGTCGTTCGTTCCGGGATTACGCGCTCGATTATCTCGAGCCGACGAAGGGACTCGAACCCCCGACCGGCTGATTACAAATCAGCTGCTCTACCAACTGAGCTACGTCGGCTAAACTATTAAGATACGAAACGTTCTACTTCCCCTTCTTCTCCGAGTCCTTCTCCTGACGATACCCCAGCGCCGCCGCGACGAACTCGCGGAAGAGCGGATGCGCTCGGTCCGCGCGAGATTTAAGCTCGGGGTGGAATTGGCAACCCAAGAACCACCGCTTATCCGGCAACTCGGCGATCTCCACCAGCTCCCCGTCCGGCGAAAGACCGCTGAACACCAACCCGCCCTCGGCGAGACGCCGACGAAACTTGTTGTTCACCTCGAAGCGGTGACGATGACGCTCGGTGATGTAGCGGACGTCGTACGCCTCGTAGGCCTTCGTCTCCGGTTGCACGTCGCACGGATACGCCCCCAGACGCATCGAGCCGCCCAAGTTTTTGACGTTCTTCTGATCCGGCATAAGGTCGATCACCGCGTAGCGGGACGTCTTCTTAAACTCCGCGCTGTTCGCACGCTTTATGTCGCAGACGTTCCGCGCAAACTCGATGACCGCGCACTGCAAACCGAGACAGATCCCAAAAAACGGCACGTCGTTCTCGCGCGCGTATTGGATTGCGTTGATCTTGCCTTGGATGCCCCGCTCGCCAAAACCGCCCGGCACCAGCAAGCCGTCCACATTCTTCAGCGCCTTCTCGATCTCTCCCTCCTCAAGCGCCTCGGCGTCCACCCAGCGGATTTTTACCTCCGCGTCGTTCTCGGCGCCGGCGTGCACGAACGCCTCCGAGATGCTCTTGTAGGCGTCGCGATAGTCGATGTATTTTCCGCACACCGCGATCTCGACCTGCTTCGCGGGATTCTTTATCCGCGCGACCATCTCCTCCCAACCGGCAAGCTGCAATTTCTTATCGGCGAGACCGAGACGTTTGAGGACGATTTGATCGAGGCGCTCGCGGTTGAGGATAAGCGGCACTTCGTAGATCGTCGCGCAGTCGTACGCGCTGACGACCTGCTTCGGCTCGACGTTACAGAACAGCGCTATCTTATTGCGGATCGGTCGCGAGAGTTTCATCTCGCTTCGGCAGACGAGAATTTCGGGTTGGATGCCGTAGCCGAGGAGCGTCTTAACCGAGTGCTGCGTCGGCTTGGTTTTCAACTCGCCCGCCGCCTTAATTTCGGGCACGTAGGTTACGTGCATAAAAAGCGTGTGCTTCCTGCCCAGCTCGAGCGTGAGTTGGCGCATCGCCTCGATAAACGGCAACGACTCGATGTCGCCGACCGTCCCGCCGATCTCGGTGACGACGACGTCGTACTCGTTCATCATCCCGAGCTTCGTCATCCGCCGTTTGATTTCGTCGGTGATGTGGGGGATGACCTGCACCGTGGCGCCGAGGTAGTCGCCGCGTCGCTCGCGCGTTATCACTTCGTGATAGACTTGCCCCGTCGTCGTGTTGTTCGCTTGCGTCATCCCGACGTCGAGATAGCGCTCGTAGTGCCCCAGATCGAGGTCGGTCTCCGCGCCGTCGTCGGTCACGTACACTTCGCCGTGTTGGAACGGATTCATCGTGCCGGGATCGACGTTGATGTACGGAGCGAATTTCTGGATGGTGACGCGAAAGCCGCGGCGCTTGAGGAGCAAGCCGAGCGACGCCGCCGTGATGCCTTTACCGATGGAGCTGACCACGCCGCCGGTTATAAAAATATACTTTACCTTTTTCGCCACGCCGGGTAGAGGAATGTGTGTTTGGAAAAATTACTATCTTTTAAATATATCGCTTGCGGCGCCGAATCGCAACGAGGGCGGAAGGATAAACAAGTCCGAAACTACGGGGCGTCGGAAATCGGCGAGCGTTAGAAGCCGTAGCGGAGAATCGCGTAAGCGTCGATCCGATCGGTCGTCGCCGTCGCGCCGTCGGCGAGCTCCTCTTCGGTGTCGCGTATATCGCCGCCGAGGGTTATCGCCACGTCGTAAAGCGGTCGCCAGGTCGCGCTCCCCCCGAATTCGCTCCGATACGTTCGTAATCCGAAGAGGAACGGCGGATTCGGGGCGCCCAATTTATACTGCCGGTCGAGCGTTCCCTCCTCCCCTTTGCGCGCGTAGTAGCCGTACGCCTCGGCGCGGAGCGTGGGCGTAAACGAGTAGCCGAGTTTCCCGTAGATCATATCCGAATTGCTTTGGAGCCAGTGCCCCATCGTCGCCGACGCGTTTTCGTAGGTCTGCGTCGGGATGTAGTGCTTGTAGGAGAACGGATATATCTTTGTGAACTCGAACGTGACGTCGAGATTCTCGATCGGCAGATCGTACGCCGTTCCGCCGACGGTGAAACCCGCTTGATAGCGCGCCGTCTCGACGTCGAACAAGCCCGAGAGGGTCATCTCGTCGATATAGGTCTCGACGTAGAGTCGCGTGTTCGGAACAAGGTTCCGCGCATGAACGGCGCCGAAGAACTGCGAGTTGTCGCCTCGGTTGTTGTCGTGTTGGCTATAGTAGTGGTCGGCGAGGCGATAGAACATAAGCGGGAAGAGGTAGCCGACGCGGAGGCGATCCGAATAGACGATCGACTCGCCGAGCGAGACGGCGATCTTCTCGTGCGGACGGATCGTCAGCGTGTGCGAGGCGAGGAACTTCTCTCGATCGACCGTCCGATACCGGTTGTCCCACGAAGAGACGTAAATCTCGGCGGAGTCCGCGACGTCCGAAATAAGCCACGCGTGGAAGTAGTTGAAGCTCAGCCAGTCGGTCAATTTAAGATCGATCCGAACGAACGGGAACGAGGGGGGATTGTTCGAGAGGACGACCTTGCCGTATTGCCCGTAGCCCCACGTCAGGAATTCCTTGCCCGCCGCGACGGCGATGTGTTCGTCGGAATAGCCGACGGTGGTGTGGACTTCGCTGTAGCTGAACGCGTCGTCGGCGCCGCCCGTGGCGGCAAAGTCGGTCTCGGGTTCGAGCGGACGCTCGCGGCGGACGTCGCCCCCTTCCGAGATGTCGCGATAGGAAAAGCTATAGCCGACGTTCTCGCCGATGTAGCCGTAGAATCG
>WJMR01000353.1 GCA_014727845.1 Ignavibacteriales bacterium | reverse complement strand
TGAGCATCGGCACGGGCGGCGCGGGCGGCAAGGAGGGACCCATCGTCCAGATCGGCGCGAGTATCGGCTCGACGTTCGGTCAAGCGCTCAACCTCTCGTCGGATCGCCTCCGCATTCTCGTCGGATGCGGCGCGGCGGCGGGACTCTCGGCGGCGTTCAACGCGCCGCTCGGCGGGGCGCTCTTCGCGATGGAGATCATCCTCCGCACCTTCAACGCCCGCTCCTTCAGCCCCATCATCATCGCGTCGGTCTTCGGCACGTGGGTCGCCCGCTATTGGCTCGGCGAGGAACCCGCGTTCGCCATTCCGCACTACTCGCTCCGCAGCTCCTACGAGTTGATCTTCTACGTCGGGTTGGGCGTCGCAAGCGCCGTCGTCGCCGTCTATTTCGTCAAGTCGTTTCTCAAGATCGACGAGCTGTTCGACCGCCTCGACTCCGTGCCCGCGTGGGTTCGCCCCGCCCTCGGCGGTTTGCTCGTCGGCGCGATCGGGCTCTATCTGCCGGGCGTGTACGGCTGGAGCCATAAGTCGATCGACCTCTCGCTCTATAACCAAGCGCCGTTCTATATGCTCGCGCTCTATCTCGTCGCCAAGCCCCTCGCCACGGGCTTCACCATCGGGAGCGGGGGGAGCGGGGGAACGTTCGCCCCGTCGCTTTTCGCGGGCGCGATGCTTGGCGGCTTGTTTGGCCAAGCGATGAACTATTTCTTCCCCGAAATTAGCGCGCCCCCCGGCGCCTACGCGCTCGTCGGAATGGGGGCGGTCGTCGCCGGCGCCACGCACGCCTCGCTCACCGCGCTCATTATGGTCTTCGAGATGACGGGGAACTACGAGATTATCCTGCCGCTTATGATGACCATCATCATATCGAGCATCTTATCGCGCGCCGTCTTGGGCGGATCCCTCTACACGCTCAAGTTCGATAAAGAGGGCAACGGGCTGGACATCTACGGACGCAAGGTTTCCATCCTGCGCAACATACCCGTGAGCGAATTAATCGAACCCTACCAGGATTTCGCATCGCTCACGGACGACTACCGAACCGTCGTCGATAAGCTTCACGACTCCCGCTTCAACGAGATACTCGTCAAGAACGGCGAGGGCGTCGTCGGGCGGATAACCTTCGCGCACATCAAGACGATCGCGCTGGACGACGAAGCGCGCTCCATCCTCCCGTTCTTGGTGGCGGAGGACCTCCTTCTCCCCGACGTTCCCGAGGCGCCGCCCGGCTCCAACGCCGAAGACGCGCTCACCCAGATGGAGGAGCGGGACGTCGAGTTCCTTTCCGTTTTCGCGGGCGACGGCTCTCGCCGCTTTCTCGGCGTCGTAACCAAGCAGCGCGCGCTCAACGTCTATCAGAGCGAGTTGCTCCTCGAAGAAAACCAATCCGATCTCTCGCTCCGATAGTCTCGCTCCGATTGTCTCGCTCCGATAGTCTCGCTCCGATAGTCTCGCTCCGATAGTCGCGAGCGGAGTTGCGCCGAGTCACACGGCGGAAAAAAGATATTGTTATACGCGTGGATTATTTATAGATTTTCCGCGACGGAATTTCATAATCAACGGGGAGCGATATGCGACGAATAATTAAGATAGCGCTGTGCGCGGCGGCGATGATAACCGGCGCGAACGGGCAGACGGGAACGGTTCCTCAGTTCGTAATCAACGAGGCGTTTAGCGCGGGCGGGTCCGGGCACGACGAGATACTGGGCGTCGAGACCGACTTTGCGGGGAACATCTACGTCTGCGGCAGGTTTACCGATAAGTTCGCCGCCGGACCGTTCGACACACTCACGTCGGCTTCCTCGACGGGATCGAACGGATTCGTGGCGAAGTTCGACTACAACGGTTTCTTGCAGTGGGCTGAACCGATTTACTCCACCAACGCCGCCCTCGCCACCGATCTCACGGTCGATCCGATGGGAAACGTGTACGTTGTGGGCATGTTTTATGGTGAGGCGAACATATCGGGTAATCCGCTGACGGGAACGATGAGTGAAGCGTTTGTCGCAAAATACGACCCGAACGGACTTATCCAATGGGTCGTTGCCGCCGGTGGAAACGGCGACGAGGATTACGGTATGACGATAGCGTACGACAAGCATCACGATTGGCTCTTCGTCGGCGCCTCCGTCGGCGGATCGGCGACGTTTGGAACGCAAACCTACGTGGGCGGCTCGACGAAAAACGCCGTGTTGGCGAAATACGACCCCGCCGACGGTAATTGTCTTCAAGTTGTCGGGGCGTCGGACTGGGGCAACTCCGAACCGTCGGATATCGCCGTGCGCGGCAACACCGTGGCGTTCTGCGGATACATCGCCGGGCAAGTCGCCTTTGGCGACCACACGCTAAATAGCGGAGGTATGCGCGACGCGCTCTTCGCGACCTTTTCCGCCGATAGTATGATATGCCAATGGGCGAGCGCCGGCGGCGGACCCGGCGCCGATTACGCCTCCGGCGTCGCCTTCCTTCCCAACGGCGATCTCTATTTCGTCGGCGTCGTTGATTCGGGAGGAACCTTCGACGGCGCATACCTATCTTCCACGACGGGCGCGTACGATTTCTTCATCGCCAGATACCACGGCTCGGGCGGCATTCAGTGGATCTCCAAAAGCCAAAGCTCCGACCGCGCCGATTCCGTCCGCGCTCCGGGCGATCCGCCGATGTATATCGCCGCCGACGATCTCGGCAACGCGTTTGTGACCGGCTCGTTCGGGGACGTATCCCAACTTGGACCGTTTTCCATCGTCTCAAACGGACTCGAGGACGTTTTCCTCGCCAAGATCGCCCCGAACGACAGCGTCTGTTGGGTGAAATCATACGGCGGCGCGAAGCAAGATCGCGCCTACGCCATCGATTTCACTTCGCAACGCGAGATCCTCTTCGCGGGCTACTTCAACCAAGAGGCGGATTATGGAATCCATCACCTTATCTCCGCGGACACGTTAGCCGACGGTTTCGTCGCGCGCGCAAAAGAGCCGCACGGATTGTTCATCACGAGACCGCGCAAGAACGGCTTGATGGTGATCGGCGAGGAGTATGCGATCTCCTGGAACAGTAAGAACGTCGGATTGATCTCAATCGAATACACCGCGACGGGACCGACGGGGTGGACGCAGATCGAGCCCGTCGTAAACGCCCAAGACGGACATTTTTTGTGGACGGTTCCCGCC
>WJMR01000352.1 GCA_014727845.1 Ignavibacteriales bacterium | reverse complement strand
CCCATGACGTAGATGGTGAACGGGAGTTGCAAGCCGCCGTATTTTCTCGGCAGAATCATCCCCATCAAGTCGGCTTTGGCGAGTCGGTCGAGATTCTCGCGCGTGCCTTTGGCGTAGGTCACTTTCCCGTCGGCGAAGTGGGCGCCTTCGAGATCGACCTCTTCGGCGCGCTCCTCGATGAAATTTCCCGCGATATCGCCGACGACTTCGAGCGTCTTGCGATAGTTCTCGACCGCGTCCTCGTAATCGACGGGCGCGTAGTCGTATTGCTTCGCCTGCTCGTAGTCCTCTTCGGAGATCTTCGTAACGGTTTCGAGCTTCAACCGATTGAAGTGGAACTGCAGGTCTTCGTTGTCGGTAAAATAGTTCGGCATAGCGTCGCCTTTGCTAATTAGTGTCGCCTATTTCAATTTGTGTTTGTAGGTCTCGATCAGCCGAGGGATCACCTCGGTCGCGTCGCCGACGATCCCGTAGTGGGCGACCTCGAAGATCGGCGCCTCGGGATCGCTGTTGATCGCGACGATCTTGTTCGCGTCCTGCATACCCGCGCGGTGCTGGATGGCGCCGGAAATGCCGACGGCGATGTAGAGCTTCGGTCGGACGGTCACGCCCGTCTGCCCCACCTGCCGCTCGGGCGGCACAAACCCCGCGTCCACCGCGGCTCTGCTGCCCGCCACCTCGCCGCCGAGCACGCTCGCCAACTCGCGCACGAGGTTGAAGTTCGCCTTCGTCCCGAGTCCGTAGCCGCCGGCGACGATAATCTGCGCGCCTTTGAGATTTACCTTGCTCGGCTCGCGGCGCCGCTCGATAATCTTCACCACCTCGTCGATCGGATCGGGTTCGTATTCGATCTTTTCGATCTTCGCCTCGTTCGGCGTCTCGAGGGGGGAAAGCTCCATCACGCCCTCGCGGACGGTCGCCATCTGCGTTTCGGTTTCCGGCGTGATGATCGTCGCGATAATGTTGCCGCCGAACGCGGGTCGAATCTGGAGCAGAAGCCGTTCGTATTCCTTGCCCAAATATTTTACGTCTTGGATTTGCAGATCCGTGCAGTCCGCCGTCAATCCGCACCGAACGTTCGAGGCGACGCGGGGCGCGAGATCCCGCCCGATAACCGTGGCGCCGAAGAGGACGACGCGCGGCTTGCGTTCGTTGACGAGTTTGGCGAACAGACGGCTATAAGGTTCCGTTCGATAATGCTTCAGCGCGGGATGATCGACGATCGTCGCCTCGTCGGCGCCGTAGCGAAACGCCTCGCGCACGACCGGCTCGATACCCTCGCCCATCGCGACGACGCGCACCGCGCCGCCCATCGCGTCGGCTAATTTCCGACCTTTGCTGACGAGCTCGTACCCCACCTCGGCGGCTTCGCCGTCCCGTTGTTCGATAAAAACCCATACGTCGTTTGAGTGAGCCATACCGTTCCTTTATCCAAGAATGTGATCGTCCATCAACTTATCGACGAGCGCGCCCAAGCCCTCTTTCGTCGGCTCGAACCGTTCGGGGTCGCCGCCGGCGAGCACGACCGACTCGACCTTGTGCACCTTCGTCGGCGAGCCGTGCAAACCGCACCGTTTCGGGTCCACGTCCAGATCGTCCGCCGTGAAGGTGGGGATGAAGAGCTTCCGCTCGCGATACTCGTGCTCCAGCTTGTCGATGTAGAGGAGCGAGTTCTCCTCGGTTAATTTCTCCAACTCGGGCAGCGCCTTGGCGCCTTTATATTTCATCACGCGCTTCACGCTAAAGGGTCGCGGCTCCACGGCGTCCTTCAACGCGGTGAGCAACACGGGCAAGGACGCCTCGACTACCTCGTCGCCGCCGTCGATTTTCTTCCGCACCTTCGCGCGTCCGTCCGCCACTTCGAGAATTTCCTCGGCGTAGGTTATCTGCGGAACGCCGAGCTTCTCGGCGGTCTGCGGACCCACCTGCGCCGTGTCCCCGTCGATCGCCTGTCTGCCCGCGAAGACGAAATCGAACTCGCCGATCTTCTTAATCGCCGCGCTCAACACGTAGGACGTCGCCAACGTGTCGGCTCCCGCAAACTTACGATCGGTGACCAAATACGCCTCGTCGGCGCCCAAAAAAAGGCACTCGCGCAGGACGTCCGCCGCGCGAGGCGGTCCCATCGTCACAACGGCGACCGTGCCGCCGTAGCGCTCTTTTACCTGTAGCGCCAGCTCGAGCGCGCAAACGTCTTCGTTGTTAAAAATTGCCGGCAGTTTCGACCGATTAACCGTGCCGTCGTCGCGCATCACCTTGCCCGAGATGTTCGCCGTATCCGGCACCTGCTTCACCATAACTATGGATCGGTACATAGTCGCGTCGCTCCGTTGGATAACTACGTTGTATTCCGCCCTTGTCGTCGTGCGTTGGCGGCGGGCGCCGCCGAAAGGGTGTTCAATTATTATCAATCTTCACAATATAAAAATACGAACGACGTGGGGCAACCCCTCGGCGCGACGAAGCGCCGCTTTCAAGTCCGCCGCGAAAACGTTATGTTGGCGGCGTCGGCGACATTCCGGAATAAAACTTATTACTTACAAAACGGGTACCCCTATGAACGATTTCGTAAAACAATCGCTCGCCTCGATGGTCGGCTTCGCGTTGGCTATTATAGGCGTCGTCGGATTCTTTTTTATGATGGCGTTGTTCATCGGTATGCTTGCGGGCGAGGACGAGCCGGGCGCGCCCGAGCGTTCCGTGCTCGGGCTCAAGT
>WJMR01000351.1 GCA_014727845.1 Ignavibacteriales bacterium | reverse complement strand
GCAGGAAACTCAAGACGTAGCCGCCGCGCGTCGTTATGTTTTCTGTTTCTTCTTCTTCGCGGCGGGGAAGAGAATGTTGTTCAGGATGAGCCGATAGCCGGGCGAGTTTTTGTGGAGCGTTAGGTCGGTCGGGGGATCGCCGACGAGGTGGCGGTAATCTTCGGGGTCGTGTCCGCCGTAGAAGGTGAACGTGCCTCTGCCGTAGTTGCCGTGGAGATATTTCACCTGATCGGTTCCCTCGCGTTCGCCCAACACGACGACCGACTTTTTGACGAGGTCTTTGTGGAACATCGTCGTTTGTCCCATAAACCCTCGGACGACGTTGACGTGGCATTGGGTGAGCATCGTCGGCACGGGATCGTATTTGGCGGAGAACTCGAAGAGCGTAAAGTAGTCGGCTTGCTCGGCGCCCACCTCGTTCGGCTGCACGTCGATGTCGCTGAACTCGTAAACCATCGGATTCATCTCGATCGTGAAGTCGGTGAACGCGAACGTATTCTTGAAGTCGAGGCGCTCCTCGGCGTCGGGGTCGGGCGCGTCTCCGTCGTACATCCGATCGACGACGTCCGCGTCCGCCGCCGCCAACGCGATGTCGTACGAGTCGGTCGCCGCGCACATCGCGAAGAGGAATCCGCCCTTGCCGACGTACTCCTTAATGGTGAGGGCGACGGCCTTTTCCATTTCGGATACTTTGTCGAAGCCGAGTTTTTCCGCCTCGTTCTCGTAGAGCGCCTGCAGTTGGATGTACCACGGCGCGTTCCGATATGAGGCGTAGAACTTTCCGTATTGCCCCGTGAAATCCTCGTGGTGAAGGTGGAGCCAGTCGTAGTCGTCGAGGTCGCCGCGGAGGACTTCCTCGATCCAAATCTCGTCGTAGGGGATTTCGGCGTATTCGAGGACGAGGGTGACCGCGTCGTCCCACGGTTCGTGTCCGGGCGTCACGTACACCGCGATCGTTGGCGGCGTTTCGAGCCGGACGACGTCGCTATTCCGCTCCTCGCTTTGCACGACGGCGTAGAGTTCGGCGGTTTGCGCGGCGGTAAGCCGCTCGAAGGAAACGCCGCGTACGTTCAACTCGGCGACGAGCGCGTCGGAGTAATCCGCCAAGAACGAGCCGCCGCGATAGTTCAGCAACCAATCCACCGTCGCGCCGCGTTCGAGCGCGAAATACGCTCCGCCGTACGCCTTAAGGTGGTCGGATTGCTCGAGATCCATCGGCACGAGCAGCTTGGTTTGCGGATAACAAAAAACGGCGGCGCCCCATAACGCGAGCGCGCCGCCGAAAAGTAATCGCCGTAAGGTGAAGCTCATAATACCCGTCTCAATTTACGGCGTATGATAACGAAATTATTTCAACAAGATCAACTTCCGCGCGGCGGAAAAATCGCCCGCGACGAGTTGATAGATATAGACGCCGCCGGCGCACTTCACGCCGCGTTCGTTGGCGCCGTTCCACCGCGTCTCGTGAACGCCCGCCTCTTGACGGCTATCGACGAGCGAACGGACTTTCCGGCCGAGCGCGTCGTAGATTGTGAGTTCGACGTCGGCGACTTCGGGCAACGCGTAGGAGATCGTCGTCGTCGGGTTGAACGGATTCGGATAGTTCCGGCGCAACTCGAATTCGTCGGGAATCGCGCCGCGTTCTTCGATCCCGACCGCCGAAGTGTCGTCGGAAATCACGTACGCCTTGTAGCCGTATTCCGTCCACGTCGGGGCGCCCGTTCCGTCGCCCGCCAGCATCTTGACGCGGAGCGTCGATTCGCCCGCGGTAAGAGAGGGCGGAATGAGGATCGCCTCGTCGCGCCACTTATAGTTGAAGTTCCGACCCGCCGACATCCAAACGCCGACGAGGGAATCGTTGACGTACACTTCCGCGTTTTGGTTGAGCGTCGAATAGTCGAACGTCCGAAGCAGATAGACGCCGTTATTGTTAGGATGGATCGAGAGATCGAACTCGACATACCCGTTTACTTCGTATCCTTGGTCGAAGAAGGCGTCGTCGTCGTTCACGCCCTCGTAGGAGGAGGCGAGGGAGCCGTCCGATAAGCCGACGCCCGTATAGTTGTGCGCGGTTCGAGACGCCTCGTCGCTCACGTCGATCGAATCCCATAAATAAAGATCGCTCTCGGGTTTCCAATAGTAGAACGCGAGGATGCGGTAAGTCGCGTCGGAGGCGTCGTTGACGCCGCCGTGCTCGATGTAGAACCGTCCGTTCTTCCGGAAGGAAATCGGGTCGGGGAAGTGCCAACGATACATCGTGCGATCGTGGTTTACTTGGTTGACCATGCCGTGCGTCGCCAAGCCCGCCTCGCCGCGGTCGAAATACCATCCGCAGTTGTAGTAGTCCTCGGTGCCCGTGCCGTAAAGCCAGGGCGTTTTCGCGTCGTCGATGTAGAAGCGTTCGTCCCCTTCGAGGTAGTAGCCGCCCGTTTGGCTGTATCCTTCCTGTACGGTTCCGACGTAGTGGCCCCGTCCCTCGACCTCGAGCAGCGTGAGGTCCGTGCCCGGCGTCGGCGGGAAGGAGTCTTGGAACTCGGTCTTGAAGTAGCCGACGTCCTCGAAGGCATGCTCGAGCGGTTCGTGGTTTACGGTCGCTCGGAAGTTTGGCAAGTCGTAGTCGGATTCGTTGATCACGTCGATCCGCGCCGAGGAGCCGAACGGCATCGGGAAGTAGCAGTACATCGAACCGTCCTCGCGCACGCCCGCGGGGAGCGACTCGTAGCTCACGCCGTCCATCGTGCCGCCGCCGAAGAACATGCCGACGGGCGCGGCGACGGAGGGCTCGGTCTCGCCGTCCCAATACATTTTAATCCATACGTTCGTGAGGATGTTTTGCGGACGCGCGAGAACCGAGAGGTCCATCGGATAGGTGAAGGCGCGCACGCCGTCCCAGAGCATCGGGTCCATCACGTAGTTATGCGCCGCTTCGTCTTCCGCGTCGCGGACGTCGAGTCGGTCGGTCGTGTCGCCGTCGCAAATCATCCAATAGTAGAACTCGTTCCAGTCGAGATCGGCGCTGATGAAATCGACTTTGATCGTCACCGTGTCGTTGTCGCCGACGAGCGCCGTGTCGATAACGAACTCGGCGTTGCGCCATTTATTAAGGTCGTCGCTTCCCGAGTTGAACCACTCGCCGGCGGAGACGTCGTTGACGAACACTTCGGCTTTCTGGTTGCCGATGTGGTAGTCGAGTCGTCGGACGAGCTTCACTTCCGAGGCGGCGGGATCGACCGCCATATCGAATTGGCTATAGCCCGTCGTGGCGCGCCCGTCGTCGGAAACCACCTCGGCGACCTCGGCGAAATCTTCCACGAACACCTCGACGTGTCCGATCTTACCCTCGCCCGTCGTCGAGAACACCTCGACCGAGTCGCCCCGGCTCAACGCCGTGTCGATCGAGACGGTCGTATAGTTCGCGGTATCCTTCGGATCGTCGCCCTTGTTTTCCCAAAGCGTCAACACGTCCGCGAAACTTTCGGAGCCGTCGAACGTCTCCACGTCGGCTTGGGCGAAGAATTTTTGATATTGGATGTTGTAGTAGTTGTTGCCCGTGGTCGTCACTTTGGCGCCGTCGCGAAACGTCGTCGGGAGGTAGCTAATGAAGCCGCCCGTCGAGACCTCGTCGTTAACCGAAAGAGGCGAGAGGAGCGGAGCGTTGGTTCCGGCGAAAAACTCTTCGACGCTCATATCGATTGTCGGCGTCTCCTCGCCGTCGAAATAGAAGCGAAGCCGGTCGGCGTCCTCGTAGCCCGTGAGCCAAAGTCGCGTAATGACGCCCGGACCTTCGACGTGCATCATCACGCGCTCGGGTCCCTCCACGTAGCGGAAGTTCTCGAGCGAACCGTTCCCGCCGTCGGCGTTCCCGCCGTTGCGTTGATGGCTGCTGTTCATCATCGTGAGATACGGCGCGCGCAGGAGGTGGAGATTGCCGAAATCTCTTAGCGCGTCGAAGCCGTAAACTTGATAGCCCGCGTCGGTGTCGGTTCCTTGTCCGAACAACGGCGTCGTTCCGAGCGCCGCAATCAGCGCCGCGGCAAAGAGCGTTGTGAAACGATTCATAGTTCCCTTCCGATTGGTTTGTTACTCGTCATCGGCGACGGATCCTCTTTTCGCCGGTTAAAAAAAACGGCGGCGCTCTTTTCGCGAAACGCCGCCGTCAACACTCGAAGTGGTTACTTCAGCAGAACGAGCTTGCGCGACGCCGAGAAGTCGTCGGCTTCGAGCCGATAGACGTACACGCCGCCGGCGCATTTCACGCCGTCCTCGTTTACGCCGTTCCACCGCGCCTCGTGAACGCCCGCCTCCAAGCGGCTATCGACGAGCGAGCGGACTTTCCCGCCGAGCGCGTCGTAGATCGTTAGCGTAACGTTGGCGGCTTCGGGCAACGTGTAGGAGATCGTCGTCGTCGGGTTGAACGGGTTCGGATAGTTTTGACGCAACTCGAACGCGTCGGGAACGGCGCCGCGTCGCTCGACGTTGACGCCCGACGTGTCGTCGGTGATCGTGTAAACCTTATACGCGTACTCGGTCCAAGTCGGCGTCTCGCCGCCGTCGCCCGCCTTCATCTTGATGTGGAGCGTCGATTCGCCGTCGGTAATCGAGGGGGGAAGGAGGAACGCCTCGTCGCGCCAGCTGAAAATATCGTTCTCGCCGGCGGAATACCACTCGCCGAGGAGCGAGTCGTTGACGTACACTTCCGCGCCCTGATTGAGCATCGAATAGTCGAACGTGCGGAGCAGATACACGCCGTCGTTGTTCGGATAAATCGAGACGTCGAACTCGGTATAGCCGCTTACTTCGTAGCCGTCGTCCGTGAACTCGACGTCGTCCTCCACGCCCTCGTAGGCGGAGGTGAGCGACGCGGCGTTGAATCCGGACCCCGTGTAGTTGTGCGCGGTTCGGGAGGCGGCGTCGCTTACGTCGAGCTCGTCGGATAACCGAAGATCGCTCTCGGATTGCAGGTAGTAGAACGAGAGGATGCGGTAGGTCGCGTCGGGCGCGTCGTTCTCGCCGCCGTGCTCGATGTAAAATTTGCCGTTCTTACGAAAGGAGATCGGGTCGGGGAAGTGCCAACGATACATCGTTCGGCTCTCTTTGTATTGGTTCGGCATGCCGTGCGTCGCCAAACCGACTTCGCCTTGGTTAAAATACCATCCGCAGTTGTAGTAATCCTCGGTGCCCGTGCCGTAGAGCCACGGCGTTTTCGAGTCGTCGAGATAGAAACGCTCGTCGCCCTCGAGATACCAAGCGTCGTCGTCGTACGCTTCTTGAACGACGCCCATGAAATGGCCGCGTCCCTCGACGTCCAACAACAGAAGATCCTCGCCCGGGGTGGTGGAGAAGGAGTCCCGATACATAGTTTTGAAGTAGCCGACGTCCTCGAAATTCTCCGTAAGGGGTTCGCTTTTAACTGTCGCCCAAAAGTCGGGGAGGTCGTGGCTCGAATTGTTGATCACGTCGATCCTCGCCGAGGACTCGAACGGCATCGGGAAATAGCAGTAGAGTTCGCCGCCTTCTTTGAAGCCCGTCGGGAGGGAGGCGTACGTGGTTCCGTCGAGCGTTCCGCCGCCGAAGAACAAACCGACGGGGGCGTCAACCGAGGGTTCGGTTTCGCCGTCCCAATACATTTTGATGCGAACGTTGAGGAGGATGTCGGAGTTCTTCTCGAGTTCGGGGTTGTCGGCGGGATAACTGAACGTCCGCTCGCCGTGCCAAATCATCGGATTCATAACGTAGTTGTGCGCCGTCTCGGAGGAGCCGTTACGCACGTCGAGTTCGTCGGTCGTGTCGTCGTCGCAGATCATCCAATAGTAGAACTCGTTCCAGTCGAGATCGCCGCTCATGAATTGAACTTTAATCCTCACCGTGTCGTCGTGGGCGACGAGCGCCGAGTCGATGATAAATTCGGCGTTGCGCCAATTATCGACCGCGTCGTTGCCGGGCGAGAACCATTCTCCCGCCGAAACGCCGTCCACGAACACTTCGGCTTTTTGGTTGCCGATTCCGTAATCGAAACGGCGGACGAGCTTGACTTCCGAGGCGGTCGAATCGACGACCATATCGAAGGCGCTATAGCCCGTCGTCGCCCGTCCGTCGTCGGTCACCGTCGCCGGAGGGGGCGCGACGGTGAGCTCGTTGAGGTCGATCACTATTTGTCCGATCTTCCCGGCGCTCGCGGTCGAGAAAATCTCGATCGAGTCGCCCGAGTTGAACGCCGTGTCGATTGAGACGGTCGTGTAGTTCGTCGTATCCTTCGGATCCTCGCCCTTGTTTTGCCAGAGCGCGCGAACGTCGGCGTAGTCGGTCGCGGGATCGAACGTCGAAATCTCCTCGCCCGCGAAGTGTTTCTCGTATTGGATATTGTAGTAGCTGTTGCCCGTCGTCGTCACCTTTACGCCCTCGTTAAACGTCATCGGGACGTAGCAGATGAAGCCGCCGCTCGAGACCGCGTCGTTAACCGAGAGGGGGGAGTAGAGCGGGGCGGAGGTTCCGCTAAAGAATTGCGAAATCGATTTGTCTATCGTCGGCGTCGTTTCGCCGTCGAAATAGAATTTCAGGCGGTCGCTCGCGCCGTAGCCCGTTAGCCAGAGCCGCGTAAGGACGCCGGGTCCCTTAAGCTCCGTCATCACGCGCTCGGCGCCGTCAACATAGCGGAAGTTCTCCAGCGATCCGATCGCTCCGTCCAAATTGCCGCCGTCTCGTTCGTGGCTGCTGTTCATCATTGTGAGATACGGCGCGCGGAGGAGGTGGAGATTTCCGAAATCCCGTAGCGCGTCGAACCCGTAAACTTGATAGCCCGCGGCGGTTTGCGTTCCTTGCGCAAACGTCGGCGCGGAAAAGAGCGTCGCGAATAGCGCGACGAATAACGTTTTGGCGATGTGTTTCATAGCGCCCCTCGTGTTTGGTTTAATAAAATAGCCGTGATAACGGTAACATTTAATGTATCAAAAAAACGCATCATCACCGCACACGTACCCATTTATGCGTGGAATTTAGAAAATTCGTTCGTAACTGTCAATATCTCGGCGCGGTACGATCGATTTCCCAAAGGGGAAAGCTATCTATATAATATGGGCGGTCCCGCGCGTCCTTCCCGATTAGAAGCGCCGACGTCGAGCCGGACGCCGACGTCGAAAAATCCCTATACCTCGAACGCGACGCCCGTCAAACGCTCGCATTCCTCCCAGAGTTTCTTGGCGACGTCGCGATCTTTCGCGGCGGGGGAGGGCTCGGCGATTTTCTTATGCGCGAAATACTCGCCGCTCACTTTGCCGCCTTCTTCGGAAAGCGCGAGGTGGAGGGGCGTCGCGGCGCCCTCGGCGAGTTTGCCGCCGCCGCCGAATCCGCCTTCGTGGAGCAGCTTCGTGGAGATGACGCCCGGGTGCAACGAGTTGGCGACCACGCCCGTTCCCTTCAGTCGCTCCGCCAATTCCACCGTAAAGAGGATGTTCGCGAGTTTCGAGAGACCGTAGGCGCGATGCCCGTCGTAGTTGCGTTCG
>WJMR01000350.1 GCA_014727845.1 Ignavibacteriales bacterium | reverse complement strand
GACCTGGCGATTGTGGACGGGAATAAGGCGTTCTTCTCGCGGATTCCCGCCGTCGCCGTCGTGAAAGGCGACGCCCGCTCGCTTTCGATAGCCGCCGCCTCGATTGTGGCGAAGGTGACGCGCGACCGTTTGATGCGCAAACTCGCCGAACGGTATCCCGATTACGGTTGGGAGCGAAACAAGGGGTATCCGACTAAAGCCCACCGCGACGCCCTCTTCCGACACGGCGCCACCCCGCACCATCGTCGCACCTTCCTCCGACCGCATTTCGATCGCGCCGAGCGCCGCTAATCCGACGACGGTCGCTACTCCGCCAACGCTAAGCCGACGCCGGTCGCTACTCCGCCAACGCTAAGCCGACGACGGTCGCTACTCCGCCAACGCCTCGGCGTAGAGCGCGCGATACGCCTCCGATGCGGGCGACGCGTTCGCGAACTCGAAGATCGGCTCCCGCGTCAATCCCATCTTCTCGACGTCCGCCGCCAACGGTATCGCCGCGCGGAGCGCCGTCGGGTAGCGGCGCGCGATCTCATCCGAGAACTCGACGTGCATCCGCTTCCGTTTATCTTTCATCGAGACGAACGGCTTGAGCATGTCGGGGGGGAGCTTCTCCGCTTTGAAAAACTCGAGCAGCTTTTCATATGAAACGAGCGAGAGGGTCGTCGGAACGAGCGGGGTGAGCGCGAAATCGGCGGCGCGGAAGACATTCTCCGAGAGAAGGGAGACGCTCGGCGGGCAGTCGAGGATCGCGAGATCGTATTCCTTCGCGAGCGGTTTGAGCGCCTCTTTAAGCCGCTTACGCGAGCGTTTCCTCGCGTCGAGTTTGATCTCGAGGTTCCGATAGCTGAAATCCGCGGGGAGGACGTCGAGGTTTTCGTAATCCGAGCCGCGCAACGCTTTGGAAATCTTGTCGCCCTTAAAGAACGTACTCGCGCCGTGTTTCTTCTTCGGTCGGACGCGGAAATAGTACGACGCGGACCCTTGCGGATCGAGATCGACGAGGACGGTTGGGCGGCCCCCCTCGGCGGCGAGGTAGGCGAGGTTGACGGCGGCGGCGGTTTTCCCGACGCCCCCCTTCATGCTATAGACGGCGACGATTTTCATACGGACGCGTGGACCGAGGTTGTTGGTTGACGGAAAAGGTCGTCGAAGCCCGCGCGGGTTTTCTTCGCGGCGAAGCGGGCGAACTCGCGCTCGTAGTCGCGGACGGCGCCGGCTTGACGTTGGTGCGCGGCGGCGAGCATCGCCCCGATGGCGGCGGCGGTTTCGGCGTCGTCGTCGCGGACGTCGGCGAGAAGCTCGCTCATCCGCTCCTCTTGCACGAGAAAGTCGTTATAGACGCCGAGGGCGTCCTGCAGCGCCTTGAGGCGGGCGACGAGCGCGCCGATGTTCTTTTTCGGATAGAGCGAGCGGAAAAATTCGAGCAAGTAGCGTAGCTTCTTGCATTCGAGTCGGAGCCGATGCATCGCGGGTCCGGGACCTTCGGCGATCATCGCCTCGCCGATTTTCAGCGCGTTGCGGTAGCGCCGTCGGATTTTTCGGGACGCGTAGCCGACGGTCGGCAGGCGGGCGTCCTCGGGCGCGTCCTCGGGGAAGGGGCGTTCGAGGAAAAGGAGCCACGAGTCGAAGAAGCGCCGGTGCGCGGCGGAACGGAGTCGGCGGGCGATTTTCCGTTTGGCGGCGGCGCGTTCTTTTTCGGATCGATCGAAGAGGCGCGCCAAGCCGGGCGCGAGCCGTTCGGGAAGTCGGCGGCGGTAGGCGTCGCGTTCGAGGAGGAAGACGTCGAGATCGCGCGCGGGGTTGGTGAGGTCGCCGAGGTTCTTAAATCCGCTTCGGAAGCGGTCGATTTCCTCGGGTCGGAAGACGGTTTTTAATTGGCTCAGCGCGGCGCGCGTCCGCCGAAGGGAGACGCGGTAGTCATGCAGGAATTCGGGATCCAGGTCGGCGACGGTTCCTTCTTCGTTGGCGCGGGCGTGCTCGGCGAGACGGCGGAGGATGGCGACGACGGAGACGCGCGCGGGGTCGTCGGGTCGGAGGCGGAGGCGAACCTTCGAGTCGTAGCCGCCCGGTTCCAAACCCGCCGCTTTGGCG
>WJMR01000349.1 GCA_014727845.1 Ignavibacteriales bacterium | reverse complement strand
CTCGCACGCATGGTGGTCCCGTTCGATCGCCGCGAGCGTCTCGAAGCCGGCAAGCGTCGCGCCCATTGCCAATCCGCCCGCTCCCGCGAACAATTCAACCGAAGTTAGTTTGCCTTCCATCTCCACATTCAAAACTCGCTTGAGAAGAAAATAACGAATGCGTTGGGTGAATTCAACCTCGCTCCTCCCTCAGAAATCGTTCGGCGTCGGCGACGTCGTCGGCGGAACCGAGGATGACGGGGCAGCGATCGTGGAGTCCTTCGGGCGTCCGCTCGAGGATGCGACCCGCGCCGTCGCTCGCCTTGCCGCCCGCGCTCTCGACGATGAACGCCATCGGGTTCGCCTCGTAAAGGAGTCGCAGTTTTCCGTTCGGACGTTTCGCGTCGGCGGGATAGAGGAAGACGCCGCCGTAGAGGAGCGTCCTGTGCACGTCCGCCACCATCGAGCCGATATACCGCGCCGAATAGGGCTTCCCGATCGGGCTTTGCTCCGAGCGGAGGTTCTCGACGTAGCGCTTCAAGCCGTCGCTCCAATAAGGGTAGTTCCCCTCGTTCACGCTGTAGATGTTTCCGCGTTTCGGTATGCGGATGTTCTCGTGGGAGAGGAGGAACTCGCCGATGGAAGGGTCGAGCGTGAAGCCGTGCGTCCCCTCGCCGGCGGTGTACACGAACATCGTCGAGGAGCCGTAGAGGACGTAGCCCGCCGCCACTTGTTTGACGCCCGGCCGGACGCAGTCTTCCAAGCCGCCGGGTCCGCCTCCTTCGGTTACTCGTCGGAAGATCGAGAAGATGGTGCCGATACTGACGTTGGCGTCGATGTTCGAGGAGCCGTCGAGAGGATCGAAGAGGAGGACGTATTTGCCGACGCGCTTGTCGGGCGGAATTTCCATCACCCCCTCTTCCTCCTCGGAAGCCATCACGGCGAGCTGCCCCCCGTGATCCATCATCCCGAAGAGGAGATCGTGCGCGAAGACGTCCAGCTTTTTGACGCGCTCCCCGTGCACGTTCTCGCCCCCCGCAACGCCGAGGATGTTGACCAACCCCGCCTTGTTCACCTCTCGCGAGATGATCTTCGCGGCGATGGAAAGATCGGTGAGCAGTTTCGAGAGTTCGCCCGTCGCCTCGGGATGCTTCATCTGCTCTTCGATGATGTGCCGCTCGATGGTGACGAAATTTCGTTTCGCCATGGTCGCCTCCGTTCGTGGTGTTCGGAAATCTTGTCGCCGCTTCGGGCGCCTCTCGGGGCGCCGGGCGCCTCTCGGGGCGCGCTACGAGGCGTCGATCGCTTGGTCTTTATATTGTAACCGATAGAGTCGGTGATAAATTCCTTTTTGCGCGAGGAGCTCTTGGTGGCTCCCGATTTCCCGCACGCGCCCTTTGTGCATCACGACGATGCGATCCGCCGACTGAATAGTCGAGAGCCGATGCGCGACGACGATGGAGGTGCGCCCTTCGAGGAGCTTCTCGACGGCGGCTTGCGCCTTCCCTTCGGTCTCGGCGTCCACGCTGGATGTCGCCTCGTCGAGCGCGATAATCTCGGGATCGTGGGCGAGCGCGCGGGCGAATGAGATCAGCTGCTTCTGGCCGACGCTGAGCGTGGCGCCCCGCTCGGCGACGGTCTCGTCGTAGCCGTTCGGCAATCGCTCGATAAACTCGTGCGCGCCCGTCGCCTTCGCCGCCTCGATCATCCGCTCCTCCGAAATGTCGGGGTTGTTCATCGTGATGTTCGAGCGGATTGTTCCTTGGAAGAGGGAGACGTCCTGCGGCGCGACGCCGATGTGTCGGCGGAGTTCCCGCTCGTCGAGCGCGGCGGCGTCCGTCCCGTCGATGAAGATGCGCCCTTCGTCATGGTCGTAGAATCTCAGAAGGACGTTGATAACCGTGGACTTCCCGGCGCCCGTGTGCCCGACGAGCGCGACCGTTTCGCCCGGCGCGATCTTGAGCGAGAAATCGCGGAGCGCGTGCTTGCCGTCCTTCAGGTAGGAGAGGGAAACGTGTTGGAACTCGACTTCGCCGCGCGCCCGCTCGATAGCGGCGGAGCGCTCGGGGTTGCGCACGACGGTCTCGTCGTCCAGCAGTTTGAAGACGCGCTCGGAGCTCGCCATCGCCGTTTGCATGATGTTGTACTTCTCCGCCAGGTCGCGTATCGGTCGGAAGAACATCTCGACGTATTGGATGAACGCGAAGAGGACGCCGAGCGTGAGGACGTCGTTCTTCGCCAAGCCCCCGCCGTGCCACACAATAAGCGCGAGAGCGAGCGCGCTCACCAGCTCGACGAAGGGGAAGAAGACGGCGTGATAGAGGATCGAGTCGTAGTTCGCTTGGCGGTGGTCGGCGTTGATGTTAGCATAGCGCTTCGCCTCGCGCCGCTCCTTACCGAAGAGTTGCACGATCGCCGCGCCCGCGACGTGTTCCTGCATATAGGCGTTGAGCCGCGCCAGATGGAGCCGAACGTCGCGATACGCCTCGCGCGCCTTCTTCTTAAAGACGAACGTGCCGTACACGAGAAGGGGGAGCGCCGCGAGGGTGACGAACGAGAGCTCGACGTCGGTGTAAAACATAAAGGCGAGGATCCACCCGACGATGAAGACGTCGCTGAACGCCGTCACCACGCCCGCGCCGAACATCTGGTTGAGCGCCTCGACGTCGTTCGTCGTCCGCGTCACCAAGCGTCCGACGGGCGTCTTATCGAAGAAGGACGCCGCCAAGCGTTGGACGTGCGCGAAGATTTCCTTCCGCAAGTCGAGGATCGTTTTCTGTCCGATCCACTGCGTGAGGTACATTAAAACGTATTGGATGATCGCTTGGAGGAAAAGCGCGCCGAAGATGAGCGCGACGATCTCCGCCAAACCGCCGTAGTCCTTCGTCGCGATGTGGTCGTCCACGGCGATCTTTGTGAGGTAAGGGCGGAGAGGACCGAGCGACGCGGTGAAAAGATGGAGGAGGATCGCGAGGACGACGTATTTCCGATACGGCTTGAGGTACTTGAGCAATCGGCGCATCAGGCGTCCGTCGTACGCCTTGCCGAGGGCTTCTTGATCGACGTTGAAATCCTTCGCCATCAGTCCAGCTCCTCGATTTCCTTCTCGAGCGTCTGCCGCCGATTGATCTCGGCGTACCATCCGTCGCGCGCGATCAACTCGTCGTGCGTTCCGCGCTCGGCGACCTTCCCGTCTTCAATCACGACGACGAAGTCCGCCTCCTTCGCGGTCGAGACGCGATGGCAGACGATCACGCTCGTCCGATCCTTCATGAACCTGCGCAGCCCTTTGAGGATCTCCTCCTCGGTGCCCGTATCCACCGCCGAGAAGGAATCGTCGAGCAGGAGGATGAGCGGATCGACGAGGAGGGCGCGGGCGATGGCGGCGCGTTGCTTCTGTCCGCCGGAGAGGGTGACGCCCCGCTCGCCGATCATCGTGCGGTAGCCGTCGGTCATATCGGCGACGTCGGGAGCGAATTGCGCGATCTCGGCGGCTCGCTCGACGCGCTCGCGGTCGGGTTCGTCGAGGGCGTAGGCGACGTTCGTCTCGACGTTGGCGGAGAAAAGGAACGCCTCTTGCCGCGCAAACCCGACGGCTCCTCGGAGCGCGCGGAGGGGATACTCGCGGACGTCGCGCCCGTCGATCAGCACGGCGCCTTCGTTCGGTTCCGCGAAGCGGGGTATGAGATCGAGCAGGGTGGACTTCCCCGCCCCCGTCTTGCCCATAATCGCGACGGTGGAGCCGGCGGGAATAGCCAAGCTCAAGTTCTTCAGCGTCGGCGGCGCGTTCTCGGAGTGTTTGAACGTAACGTCGCGGAATTCGATCTCGCCGCGCGTCGGCGTTAGCGTTGGATCGACCTTCTCGTCGTCGGCGATCGCGATCGGCTCGTTGAAGACGCGGAGGATTCGCTTCATCCCCGCCTCCCCCTGCTGAACGATGTGGACGACCCATCCGAGCGCGATGACGGGCCAAACAAGCAAGCCGACGTACACGGTGAGCGCGGTCAAGTCGCCGATCATCAAATCGCCCGAAATTACGTTGGCGCCGCCCGCCCACACCACGACGACGATCGAGACGCCGGAGGTGAGGAGCAGGAACGGAAAAAAGAGCGCCTGAATCCGCGCGAGTCGCATATTCTTCCGGAGGTACTCTTCGCCAAGCCGCGAGAATTCGTCGATCTCCCGATCCTCGGCGAGGTAGGACTTGACGGTCTTCATGCCCGCGTAGTTCTCCTGCGCCTTCGTCGAGAGCTCGCTGAATTTATCCTGCACGGCGGTGTAGCGTTTGTGCATCCGCCGCCCGACGGCGTACACCGCGTAGGAAAGAATCGGGAGGGGGAGGAGCGCGTAGAGCGTTACGGCGGCGTCGATGGAAATCATGATCGCGACGACGATCGCCAAGCGCGCCAGCGTGTCGAGCGAGTACATCACGGCGGGCCCGACGAACATCCGCACGGCGGAGACGTCGTTCGTGCAGCGCGCCATAATGTCGCCGACCGAGTTGACGTTGAAGAAGCGGAGGGGGAGCCGTTGGATGTGTTCCCACAAATCTTGTCGGAGGTCGTACTCGATTTTGCGGGAAACGCGGATGATGGTTTGGCGGATGTGGTAGCGAAAGAATCCGCCGAGCGCCGCGGCGCCCACGATTATCAAGGCGTATCGGAGGATCGCCTCGTCGGTGATCTCGGTTTGCAACTCGTTAAAGGCGTCGCGGATCGCCAACGGCATATAGACGGTGAAGCCGTTGGAGAGGAGGATATAGACGACGCCCGCAAGGAGCGTTCCGCGATACCGCTTGAAATACGGTTTCAGCGCGCGAAGGTTTTGCATAGAACGCGGCGGGCGCGGCGGTCAGTCGATGACGTCGAATCCCGCGTAGTCGCGCAACGGTTCCGGCACGCGCACTCCCCCGTCGGACGTTTGGTGGCGCTCCAAGAGGGAGACCATCAGCCGACTGGTGGCGAGCCCCGAGCCGTTGAGCGTATGAACGAATTCCGGTTTGCCGTCGGCGCTCCGATAACGGATCGACGCGCGACGGGCTTGGAAATCCAAAAAGTTACTGCACGAGGACGCTTCGAGCCACTTCTTTTCGCCCGGCGACCACGTCTCGATGTCGAAGCACTTCGCCGCCGCGAAACTCAAATCCGCCGCGCACAGTTCGATCACTCGATACGGTATATCGAGCGCTCTGAGGACGTCCTCGGCGTCGTTGACCAAGTTCTGCAACGCCTCGCCGGAGTCCTCGGGCTTAACGAACTTGACCATCTCGACTTTGTTGAACTGGTGGACGCGCAAAAAGCCGCGCGTATCCTTGCCGTAGCTCCCCGCCTCGCGTCGGAAGCAGGGGGAATAGCCGCAGTAAGAAATCGGCAACCGCGCCTCGTCGAGGATTTCGTCGCGGTGAATATTCGTGATCGGCACCTCGGCGGTGGGGATGAGATAGAGGTCGTCCCGATCGATCCGATACATATCGTCCGCCATCTTCGGCAGCTGTCCCGTTCCCGTCATCGACTCGGGGTTGGCGAGGAAGGGCGTCATCACCTCCTCGTAGCCGTGCTTCTCGAGGTGCAGATCGATCATAAAGTTGAGGAGCGCGCGTTCCAACCGGGCGCCTTTGCCGACGTAGAGCGGAAATCCCGCGCCCGCGATTTTCGCCCCCCGCTCGAAATCCAAAATGCCGAGCCGTTTGCCCAGCTCCACGTGGTCGAGATACTCCCGGTCGTCCTCCAACGAGAACCCTTTCGGCAGCCACTGTTTCTTCTCGACGTTGTCTTTTTCGGACGTCCCTTCGGGCGCGGTGTAGTGCGGCAAATTGGGGACGGCGAGGAGGAGCTCGTGGAATTTCGCGTCAACCTCGCGCAGCTCGTCGTCGAGTCGCTTAATCGCGTCGCTCGTCTCCTTCATCTTGTCGATGGCGGGTTGCGCGTCTTTTTTCTCGCGTTTCAGTTCGCCGATGCGCTTCGAGGCGGTGTTGCGCTTGCTCTTCAGGTCGTCGGCTTCCTTAATAAGCTCGCGGCGGCGCTCGTCGAGCGAGAGAATCTCGTCCACGTTGTCGGTCGCCTTCTTCGCGGCGATTCCCGCTTTCACTTCTTTCGGATTCTCTCGTAGAACCTTTACGTCGATCATGGAGGATAGTCCTTTTCGGCGTCGCCTATTTGACGACGAGATTAACGATTTTATTCGGCACGTAAATTTCCTTGACGATCGTCTTCCCTTCGAGGAATTTCATGACGCGCTCGTCGTTCTTCGCCATCTCGAGCGCCTTCTCTTTGGGGATCCCGATCGGGGCGGGAAGCGAGGCGCGGAGCTTGCCGTTGATCTGCACGGGCAACTCGAACGCGTCCTCGGCGGCGGCGTCCTCGTTCGGGGGGAACCAGACGGGCTTCTCGAAGAGGGAGGGCGTTTTGCCGAGCGTCTCCCAACACTCCTCCGCCAAGTGGGGGGCGAAGGGCGCGAGGATAACGGCGAAACGTTCGAGCGCGCTCGTCTTGATCTCGTCGCGCGCGTCGTCGAGAGTTTTCGCGAGCTCGTTCTGCAGCTCCATCAACGCGGCGATCGCCGTATTGAAGCGGAATTTCTCGAGGTCGTCGGCGACTTTGACGATCGTACGGTTCACTTTCCGATACGCCGACGTCTCGGCGTCGGAAAGGTCGGCGACGTCGTAGCGCTCCTTGGCGGGCGCGGCGGCGGCGACGCCTTTGTGTTTCGTAAACAGATCGTAGGCGCGCTGCGCGAACCGCTCGACGCCCGTGATCCCCTTGTCGCTCCAATCGCCGCCGTCCTCGTACGGTCCCATAAACATGAGGTACATCCGGAAGACGTCCGAACCGACCTTGTCGATGAACTCGTTCGGATTGACGACGTTCCCCTTCGACTTCGACATCTTCGCGCCTTGGTTCGTGATCGTGCCTTGATGTACAAGCCGCGCGAAGGGCTCGTCGGAAGAGACCCAACCGAGATCCCGTAAAAACTTGTGTACGAAGCGGCTATAGAGCAGGTGCATCACCGCGTGCTCGGCGCCGCCGACGTAGGTATCCACGGGCGTCCACGCGTCCGCGAGCTTCTTATCGAACGGGGCGTCGGGGTTGCGGGGATCGAGGTAGCGGAGGTAGTACCACGACGAATCGACGAACGTGTCCATCGTGTCGGGGTCGCGCCTCGCCGCGCCGCCGCACTTCGGGCAGGCGACGTTCATGAATTCTTCGGCGCGCGCCAACGGCGACTCCCCCGAGGGCTTGAACTCGACGTCGCTCGGCAACTCGACGGGCAGCTCCTTCTCGGGAACCAACACTTCGCCGCACGTCGGACAGTGGACGACGGGTATCGGCGTTCCCCAGTAGCGTTGCCGCGAGAGGAGCCAATCCCGCAGGCGGTAGTTAATCTTCTTCTCGGCTTTGCCCTTCTTCTCGAGCCACTCGACGATCTTGAGTTTCCCCTCGTCGTTCGGTATGCCGTCGAACTCGCCCGAGTTGACCATCGTTCCGGGATCGACGTAGGCGGCTTCGAGCTCGTCCTCGGCGTCGGTTTTTGGTTGGAGGATAACCTTGCGGATTTCGAGGTCGAACTTCTTGGCGAACTCGAAGTCGCGCTCGTCGTGCGCGGGCACCGCCATCACGCAGCCCGTTCCGTACGTGAGGAGGGCGTAGTCGGCGATCCAAATCGGTACGCGCTCGCCGTTGACGGGGTTTATCGCCTCGGCGCCGATCGGCGCGCCCGTCTTCTCCTTCGTCGTCGAGGTTCGCTCGATTTCCGTTAAGCGCCGCGTTTGCTCGCGGTAGCGCTCTACCGCCTCGCGACGGTCGTCGGTCGTCAGCTCGTCCACCAGCGGATGCTCGGGCGCGAGAACGACGTAGGTGACGCCGAAGAGGGTGTCGGGTCGGGTGGTGAAGACGCGAATCTTCTCGTCGGAGCCGACGACGTCGAACTCGATTTCCGCGCCGACGCTCTTGCCGATCCAGTTCCGCTGCATCGTCTTCGTCCGCTCGGGCCAGTCGATCGTCTCCAAGCCGGCGAGGAGCTCCTCGGCGTAGTGGGTGATCTTAAAGAACCATTGCGTCAGCGCCTTCTGCTCCACCGTCTCGCCGCACCGCTCGCACGAGCCGTCGTCGAGCACCTGCTCGTTCGCCAGCACCGTGTTGCAGCTTCCGCACCAATTCACGGGCGCGTTCTTCCGATACGCCAAGCCCTTTTTGAAGAGCTGTTGGAAGAGCCACTGATTCCATTTATAGTATTCGGGTTCGCATGTGGCGAGCTCGGCGTTCCAATCGTACATACACCCCATCTCGCGGAGCTGCTCGCGGATATCCTTCATATTGGCGAGCGTGTTCTCGCGCGGATGCACGCCCGTCTTGATCGCGTTGTTCTCGGCGGGCAACCCGAAAGCGTCGAACCCCATCGGCTCGAAAACGTTCGCGCCCGTCAACGACTTATACCGGGCGAACGTGTCGGCGGGACCGTAGTTATACCAATGCCCGCAGTGGAGCTTCGCGCCCGAGGGGTAGCTGAACATCACGAGAACGTAGTGGCGGTTCTCCGTTTGGCGCAAGTCGGTTTCGTACACCTTCTTCTTCGCCCAATAGTCGCGCCACTTCGGCTCGACGGTTGCGAAATCGTATCTCATCGTCGCGATCCGTATATATAATAG
>WJMR01000348.1 GCA_014727845.1 Ignavibacteriales bacterium | reverse complement strand
TTCCCGACGGTTACGAAATCGTCGCCGTCTTGGCGTTGCGCCTCGAAGTAGGCGACGTCGGTCTCTTCCGCGGTCTCCCACGTAAGAACGACGCCTTCGTCGGCGGTTTGCGCGGCGAAGCTCGTCAGTTGCACGGGCACGACGACGGAAAGTTCGTCGGCGCCCATATAGGGAGCGGTTATTAACCGAGCTTGATCGTCGTAATCGGTGGTGATCGATGTTCCCACGCTCGCCAAGGTCACGTCGCCTTCGTGCGAGGCGTCGAGATGGAGGTCCCCGTGAAGGATGTCAACGAAGGTTATCTCATGCGAGACGTCGAATTGCGAACCCGAGGCGGCCATCCAGTCGGCGACCGTCGCTTGATCGGTTCCGCCGTAGTTGCCGACTTTCGCGTCCGTTCCCGAGACGTAGAGATCGTTGGCGCGCATAAAGAGATGCGGTTGCGTCGCCATTTCGACGGCGTAGGCGTTCGTGTCGTCGTGTTCGTTGACGAAGATATTGCCGACAATACGGAACAGCCCGCCGTCGGGAACCGCGTCGGCGAGATGCGAACCGAACGCGGCGACCTCGCCCGTCGTGGCGCCGTTTTGCATATAAATCGTGTTGTGCTCGACGAACAAATCACCGTCAACGACCGGCGTCTCTTTCGAGAAACCGATACCGTAACCGGGCTGATCGTTCGTCGGAGCGCCCCCGACGTCCTCGCTCTTCACCCTAATCATATTGTTGAACACGCGCGTGTCGCCGATCACGCTATCGACATGAACGCCGAACGCCGGAGCGTCGCCCGCCGTTTTCCCCGCGAGGATCAGATTCTTATTAACGACGGCCGCTTCGGCGTTTTCGAGCCGCACGCCCGCCGTCTCCTCGACGGTCCCGGCGGGGCCGACGACCCTAACCACATTCCCGGAAACCGTCGGGCTGTCGCATACCGAGGCGTACACGCCGTACGCTCCGACATACATACCGCAATCGACGACGTCAACATTAACGACGGTCGCGCCGGAAGCCGCGTCTCCGAGAACGCGAACGCCGGCGTCGGGGATTGGCGCTATTCCGCCGCCGAACTCGCAACTTTCTACGCGCACGTCGCTCACGTCGTCGGTCAGCGCTTCAACGAGCACGGCGTCGCCGTCGATTCCGTCGGAATCCTCAACGTCCACGCCGCGCAACGTGATATGCTCGCAACCGCTTCTTACGGTAACGCCCGCGGCTGCGTTTTCGGTTCGGAGGGTAATTGCGCCGCCGGAGGGATCGACCGTCGCATGCGAAACGCCCTCGAAGACGACGCCGTCGGGTGCGTCGGAGAGCGCCACCTGATGATCGTGGTCGCTCGTGACGTTGAGCGGATTCGCCTCGTTCACTCCCGAAGAAGCGATCAAAGTCGGGCTACCGAGATCCTCGATTAAATCCGCGCCGATCTCCAGCAAAACGCCGCCGGAAACGCCGTAGTGGCTCAAGGCGTCGAAGGCGGCGTAGAGACAAGCGAAATCCCCGTCCGTCGGGTTAATCGCGTAAGCGCCGGAGAAATCGACGGCGGCGGGATCGAATTGATAACACGCCAAGCCGTTGTTGGTCGTGAGCACGAACAAATCCGCCGTCCCGTCGTCGCGCGGAATAACGTCCACGTCGCCGCGCGCGTCGGCGTTTGCGTTGTTGCCCATAAGCGGCGTGTCGTCGAGCGCGAAGACGCTCTTGTAACCGCTCGTCGCGTCCGTCACCGTCGCGAAGAGATCGCTTGGAGCGTTGCGAGCCGCAAATAGAAACTTTCTACCGTCGAGCGAAAAGTACGTCAACGCGTTGGAGCCGTCCGAGGGGATCGATCCCGAGGAGACCTCGCCTACGAGAGCGCCTATTTCGTCGAATTCCATTACCGAGGAGCCGTCTCCGCTCGCGTAGAACGTTCGGTCGCCCGTCACCACAATATCGGGATACCCCCCCAACACCTCCCCAAACTGAAACTCATTCGAGGTGAAGGTTTCTCCGTCCTCGGTGGTAAAGTAGATCATCCCGTCCGCTTCGGATATCGGAGCGTAAATCACCGTTTTATTCCCGCCTGCGACAACCGAAATCTGATCGCCGAGTTGCATTGTCACCGGCATGGGCGGAGCGTACGCCCCCACGGACGCGGGCGCCTCGGTCAAGCCGCTCCAACGATACACTTTGAACGGGTCCATACCGTTCGGGCTCTCCACCATATTGGACGCATATATCGCGCCGTCATCGGCGATTTCGACGTCCGATATAACTTTATCGCCGCCGCTTACGCCCGTCATATCGAGCGTCATGATTTCGGCGCCCGTCGCGGCGTCCAACACATAAATGTCTCCGCCGCTAGCCGAGCTCGCCACGAGGACCACTTCGCGCGTGACGCCCGCGGAATCGACTTCGCCCGCCGCGACGCCCCTTTCCGCGTCCGACTCGCCGAACCATGTCGGCATCGCGCCCTGCGCGTCGTTAAGCTCCCATACGGGAGTGATTTGCGCGACGGAGATACTCGCGAACGCCGTCGCCCACAACAACAAGGTTTTTATCGAACCCATAGTTGCACCCTTTTGTTTGATTTATATAACGCAATCCGGTTTCGTCACTGCCTTTGTCGAACCGAATTGTTTCCCGTAGTCGATCGCCTCCTCGACGACCGTTCCACATAGCAATCATAGACTAACTATTTAGAATCCGTTTCGCAAGCCACGCGCGCGTCATTGTGCGTTCCGTCACACACTTCCCGCGCGTTTGATTGTTGGCTCGCCCCTCCCCTCCGCGCATAAAAAAAGGAGCCGCGTTTCGGCGGCTCCTCTGTAAAGCGTTGGACGCTTATCGTTGAACGATTGTCGCTTACTTAACGAGCGACATCTTCAGCGTCTTCGTGAACGCCGGGGTCTCGATGCGGTACACATAC
>WJMR01000347.1 GCA_014727845.1 Ignavibacteriales bacterium | reverse complement strand
CGGAAGCGGATGCTTCAGCTTGCTCCACGTCCACCGCTCGTAGTTGGCCGGAGCGGCGCGAAAAGCCAGCCAGGCCGGATCGCCCGCGTCGTCCTTCGCGTCGTCGTCCGCCGGATCAAACGACTGCATATCGTCGAACATACTCTGTAGATCGTCGAGCGAATCGGTTTGCTTCGGCTTGGGTTTGGGCTTCGGCGTTTCGGCTTTCGGCGCGGCTTGCTTGGGCGCGTCTTGCTTGGGCGCGTCTTTCGTCGTCGCGTCCTTTTCGCCCGCCGCCGCCATTAAGTCGTCGAAGACGTCGGAGGCCTCGTCGCGTTCCTCGTCCTCGGCTTCCGCGGGTTCCTCGAATACGTCGGGTTCCGGTTCGGCTTGTTTCGGCGGTTCGAGTTTTGCGGTCTCGACTTCGGTGAAGTCGTCGTAGGATTCCTCCTCGGCTCTCGCCGCGGCGGGTTGTCCGTAATCGAATTCCTTCTCGCCCTCCGCCACCGCGGTCGCGACGTCGCCGAAATCCCACGAGATCGACCGAGCGTTCGCGCCGATCGATTCGGACTCCACGCCCCCGCCCGTCGCGCCCTTCCACTCGCTGCCGTATTGCCACGGGAGTCGATCCTTCTCGCTCGCCGGGGTCGGCTCGCTTTCGTCGAACGCGGCGTTGTAGGATATCTCGCCGTCGGCGATCGCGCGTTTGGCGCGCTCCAGCGCCTCGTCGTAGGAGGAGGCATGGAACGAGCGCCAGCCCTTCGCCCCGGGCGTTTTCGAGGCGACGGGTTTCCCCAAACTCAAGCTAAAGAGTCGATCGACGGAATCGACGCGGCGCGAGGAATAGCTCGGCAATTCGAGCGGCTCTACTTGGTCGGGGTCGGCGAACTCCTTATCCGGCGCGTGCAATAGCCCGACGCGCTCGCCGCCGCCGTTGTGGAGCCGCGCCAATCGGAACGACCCCAACTCCGCGTGCGTAAACACGTCGCCGTCGTCGAGCAGGTTCCGCAACCGCTCGAGGAACGCCTCGACGAGCAGTTTGCGGTCGCCGCCTTCGGGCGCGTATAAATCCGCTATTTTAATTTCGAGCTCTTCTCCGGTCATGTCGTCTCTCCTCGCAAGCCGCGGCTCGCGGGGTCGATCGATAAAATTACCGCCAAATGTATTCGATTCCAAGCGCCGCCGAGAACCCCGGTTCGTCGTAGCCGCGCCACCGCTGATACTCCGCGCTTAACATATTGTCGAGCGAGGCGAACGCGCGAACGTTTTCGGAAATCTTGTACTCGACGCTCGCGCCTAAGTCGAACCATCCGTCCAACTCGACTTGGTTCGCCGCGTCGGCGTAGCGCGACGATTTATACTCGACGGTCGCCTCGCCCGTCCACTTCGGCAGAAAGCCGTACGAGTAGGTCGCCGTCGCCTCGATCGCCGAGTGGTAGGGAATCGCGTTGCCGTCGTCGTTGTTCATCCGATTGAGCTTCAACTCGCCGTAGAACATCCCCATCGGTCCGGGGTGAAACATAAAGTCGCCGAAGATCGTGAAGAAATCGACGTCCGTGAGCGCGACGGCGAACCGCCCCGTCCTCGCGACGGGCGCCGTCGTTCCCGCGAGATTCGACGCGTCGGTAAAATACGGATAGGCGTCGGAGCCGAAGTAGCGCACGCCGCCGTTAATCTCGAAGAATCGTTCAAACTCGTATTTGATCGCCGCGAGGAAGGCGTTCTCCTCGTCGTAGGAAACGAAGTCGGCGTAGTAGTCGGGGTCGTAGTAGAAGTTGCGCTCGATAAGATCGACCGCGCCGACGAAGTTCGTCGTGGGGCGATACTCGCCGACGAGGGTGACGCCCTTGACGGGTTGCATCGCGAAACGCGCTTGCGGATTGAGTTTCTCGATGTAGTCGGATTTCACCAGCCGAACGCCGCCAAGCACGCGGATAATTTTTGAAACGTTGAAGCCCGCGAAGCCCGTCGCCCGGAACGCGAGATTGGTTTCACCTCCCCCCGCGCTATGCGCCTGCGCGGCGCCGTTG
>WJMR01000346.1 GCA_014727845.1 Ignavibacteriales bacterium | reverse complement strand
GAAGAGGTGGAGCGCGAGCGGAAGGAAGCGGGGATGGACGCCTTCGTCGTCAAGTCGCTGGATTTCGACTCGCTCGTCGCGACGCTCGCGGGTTTCGAAGAAACGAGGAACGCTCCATCCGCGAACGAACCGCCTAAACAAAACGTCGTGAGGTTGCGTCCCGTGTTCGAGGCGGTAAACAAGAAGCGCGAGACGCTCGAAAATTTAGTGAAGTACTTTTTAGGAAACGCTCCCATACATTTAAAGTCCCTTAAGACGGCGATCGAAGATCGACGATTCGAGGAGGCGAGGAAAACGGCGCACGCGATGAAGTCGTCGCTTACCTATTTTGGCGCGCGGGAGGCGGTCGAGGCGGTCGAGGCGGTCGAAGACGCCGCCGCGAACCCCGACGCCGAAGATCTCGAGGCGCGCTTCGAGGAATTTATCGAAAAACACCGAGCGGTCGAACGCGAACTTTCGACGAGCGATTGGTTTGAACGATTAGTATTATAGAGGACACGATATGAAAACGCTCATAGTGGAGGACGATTTCGTAAGTCGCACGGTGCTCGACGAGATACTCGAGCCCTACGGCAAACGCGACGTCGCGGTTAACGGCAAGGAGGCGGTCGAGGCGTTCGGACTCGCGCTCGAGAAAGAGGAGCCGTACGATCTCGTCTGTCTCGATATTATGATCCCCGAGCTCACCGGGCAGGAGGCGCTCGTCGAGATGAGGAAGATCGAAGAAGCGAACAACGTGCCGCATCGCGAGCGCGCCAAGGTGGTGATGACCACCGCGCTCGGCGATTTCGACAATATTAAAACGGCGTTCAAAGAACAATGCGAGGCGTATCTCGTCAAGCCGCTTAACAAGAAGAAAGTGACCGAGGCGCTCGCCAACATCGGAATAGTACCGGAGGAACAATAACGCGTATGGCAAAGACGGTTCTTATCGTTGACGACACAAAACTGTGGATAACTCTCGTTAAGACGGCGTTGATGCGTCTGAAATACGAGACGATCGAGGCGTCGGGAGGCGACGAGGCGCTGAAGAAGGCGATGGGCAAACAGGTCGATTTGGTGATCACCGACTACAACATGCCCGGCATAAACGGCGTCGAGTTCGTTAAAACGCTCAAGGGGTTGTCGAACTTCAAAGGCGTTCCCGTGATTATGCTAACGACCGAGGAGAAATCCTCGATCAAACTCGAGGGCAAGAACGCCGGCGTCGATCATTGGATCACGAAGCCGTTTTCGGCGGACGACTTGGTGGCGCTGGTTAAGAAGGTCGTCGGAGAGTAGCGCGTAACCCGCGCGGAAGGCGGGCGACGCGAGTCAATAAAAGGGCGCGCAAGAAGTATGACGAAGGTAGCGGAAAAACGCGTGTTAATCGTGGACGACGACGCGACCGTCCGACAAGTTCTCGCGAAGATACTCGTTAACGCGGGTTACCGAGTGGAGGAGGCCGCCGACGGCGAACAAGCGGCGACGGCGCTCGAGGCGAGCCGGCCGGATCTAATCTTGTGCGACATAACTATGCCGGGCGAGGACGGGATGGATTTGCTTCGCGACGTGAAGCGCGATCGGCGACTGGGACGGATTCCGTTCATATTCCTCACCGCCTCGACCGAGCTCGACTCGATTATGAGCGGCATCCGCGAGGGCGCCGCGGACTACATCACCAAACCGTTTCGCCCCGACCGCGTACTCGAGGCGGTGGAACGAGCGCTGGGTAAATAAGGAATTCAAAGGAAACCGAGAGAGCGTTTACCTCATCCGAGACGCTTCACGTCGATCGGGACGCGTCGCGTTTTCGGCCCTCGTCTCTGATCGCGTTCCGCGACCACGCCGCCGCCGCCACGCCCGCGATCGCACCGAAGAGATGCCCCTCCCACGAAATCGCCGCGTCGGTCGGCAACAACCCGACGAACAACGAAAAGCCGTAGAGCGCGCCGACGGCGAGCGCGATCAACACCGAGACGAGATTCCGATAGTAGAAACCGCCCGCGACGAGAAACGCGGCGAGTCCGTATATTAATCCGCTCGCGCCGACGTGCGCCGCGGGGCGTCCGAGCAACCACAAGAGCGCGCCGCCCAAGAATATGACGGTCCCGAATACCCGCGTCGCTATTGGGGAATAGAAGATCGCGACGAGCGAACCGAGCACGAGAAGCGGAACGGTGTTGCCGATAATGTGGGCGAAGTTCGCATGGAGGAACGGCATCGCGACGACGCCGGGAAGCGACTCGAGGCGGCGGGGAACCAACCCCAAGTTCGTAAACTCTAACGGAAGGAGAACGTCGAGGATAAAGACCGCCCACATAATCGCGAGAATCGAGAGGACGGTCGTGATACCCTTCGACATCATAATCGGGAGCGTCGCGCCTTACGCTTTCGCTTCTTCGGCGACCTCCACCGACACAAGGATTCTACCGCAATGCTCGCAGAAGAAGAGGCGATTGTTGCGTCGGATCTCGAGCTGACGTTGCGGCGGCACGATGTTATGACATCCCGAGCACGCCGAGCGGCTGATGGTGGCGACGGCGAGACCTTTTTTCGCCCTGCGGATGCGCGTATAGTTCGAATAGTCGCCGCGTCTAACATTTTTAACGAGCTTCTCGCGCTCCTTTTGGAGACGCGCCTCTTCCTTCTCGTTCTCCGCCACGATCTTCTTGAGGTTCTCGTTTTTTTCGTCGAGTTTCGACTTCTTCTCCTCGACTAAGGGTTTCAGCTCTTCGATCTCCTCCTCGAGCTGCTCGACGCGTTTAATAAGGGCGTCGCTATCGCTGTCGAGCGTTTCGATCTTGTCCTCGGCGTAGTCGATTTCCTTTGTAAGCGCGTCGTACTCTTTATTGTTGCGAACCTGATACAACTGCGCCTTAAATTTCTTTTGTTGTTCGAGGAGGTCCTTGGCGTCGTGTTCGTTTTTCGTTTTCTTCTTCTTGGCTTCCTCTATTTCCGCGAGCTTCTCTTCGATCGTCTCCACTTTTTCGTTAAGTTCTCGTTCGAGTTCTTGCACCGTCGTCGGCAGATCGCCGCGCAACGACTCGAGCTCGTCGAGTTGTGAATCGACGCTTTGGAGTTCGAACAGCGCGGTCAGTCTATCTTTCATCATTTCGTCGTCTCCTTACTATGCGATATAAGAAATCATCGGGTTCGTGTCGTGGGTCGTCGTCAATACGCGTCCGTCGTGTCCTTCGGAGGTAAAAAACTCTTCGAGTCGTTTGCGTAAACCGTCCAAGCCGGGCGCCTCGGTTTCGTGGTGCCCCGCGTCCACTATTGCGAGACGGCGGTGGAAATCTTCGAACGTGTGGTAGGACACGTCGGCGGTGACGAATGCGTCCGCGCCGTTGGCGAGCGCGTCTCGTGCGAGGGAGGATCCCGCGCCGCCCGCGACGGCGACCGTTTTTATGTCGTCGGATTTGGAAAGGCAATGTCGCAACGCCTTGACGCCGAGCGCGCGAGCGACGTTGGCGAGGAAGTCGTCGAGCGCGAGGGGGGCGGGAAAGGCGCCGATCGCCCCTTCGCCTTGGTTAACGCTATCATTGTCGAGCGGAAAAACGTCGTAAGCGACCTCCTCGTAGGGGTGGGCGTCGATCATCGCGCGAGTCGCCTCGTCGATCCTCCACGCCGGCGTGAGGACCTCGAGTCGGATCTCCCGCGCTCGTTCATCCTTGCCCGGCTCGCCGACCGCGGGGTCGGTTCCCTCGCCGCCGTAAAACGTTCCCGTGCCCTCGCTCCGAAACCCGCAGCGCGTATAGTCGCCGATTACGCCGCCGCCCGTCTCGTAGATCGCGTCGGCGACCGCTTCTACCGCCTCCTCGGGAACAAAGACGACCAGCTTTTTCAGAGTGTTTTTTAAGGGGCGGAGGAAGCGAACGTCCTGTAATCCAAGCTTCTCGGCGAGTCGGAAGCTCACGCCGTCTTTGGCGAAATCGAAATTAGTGTGGTGCGAGTAGAGGGAGACGTCGTTCTTGACGAGGCGCGCGATAAGCTTACCGCGCCGGTCGTTCGCCGTGTCGAGGCGTTTGAGCGGAAGGAAAAACGGCGGATGGTGCGAAATAATTAGCGAGCAGTTTTTTGCGGCCGCCTCGTCCACGACTTCCTCGGTCGCGTCGAGACAGAGCATAACGTTCTCAACCGCTCGATCGGGGTCGCCCACTTGCAGACCCACGCTGTCGCGTTCCCATGCCGAGTTTCTTGGTATCCATCGCTCTAAATAATTTGCTACGTGTTTGCCCGTCATATCAAAAAAAAATGCACTTCAAAAATTTTTGTAGTGCATTCCTAAAACTCAAGTTTCATCCCCGAATCGGGGGGGTCGATATGTATCGCATTGTCAAGCAACTATCCGCGTTCGCCAAAATTACTGTCTCGATAACTTACGACTTTTCGACGAGATTATCAAATGCTTTTTCTCCCGTCTTGCGCTAGTTGGAAGCTCCGGCATGCAAAAGGTTCCGAAATCATATACTTTTGGGTTTCACATAATCAAACGGACGCGATTTGGAAGAACTCTGGAAATACGCCGCGCTCTTCGGAGTCGGGGCGTTCGCGGGATTCGTCAACATTATGGCGGGCGGCGGGTCCACGCTCACGTTGCCCGCGCTCATCTTCTTAGGGTTGGACGGCCCGACGGCGAACGGCACGAACCGCGTCGCGATCTTAATTCAGAATATATCGGCGGTCGCCTCGTTTCGGAGCGAGAAATACTCGTCCTTCAAACTCGGTTTCAAGATGGCGGCGTTCACGTTGCCCGGCGCGGTCGCCGGCGCCGTCTTCGCCGCCGTCATCCCCGACGAGCTGTTCCGCGTCGTGCTCGCCTTCGTTCTCGTCGGCGTGGCGATCACGATGCTGATTCCGAAGCGCAAGACGCCGACGACGGAATTCGGCGAGGAAGCGAATCCGCCATGGACGCTCTACCTCGCGCTCTTCGGTATTGGGTTCTACGGCGGATTCATCCAAGTCGGCGTCGGCTTCATTCTTATGCTGGCGTTGCATGGATTGCTCAACGTCTCGCTGGCGCGCGTCAATATGCACAAGGTGTTCATCGTGCTTATCTACACCGTTCCCGCGCTCGTCGTCTTCGTACTCGCCGATTTGGTTCGGTGGGATTTCGGATTGACGATGGCGGCGGGAAACGCTGGCGGAGCGTGGCTCTCGGCTAAGCTGGCGGTGAAGAAAGGCGACAAGATCGTTAAGTGGTTCGTCGCGGCGGCGGTCGTCGTCGTTTCGCTAAAACTAATCGGAGCGTTCTAATCCGATGCGCGTCGCCGAACGATTCGAGCGCGCGAGCGGGAGCGGCAAACCGCTCTTGCTCGACGGCGCGACGGGAAGCTACTTACAACAGTCGGGCGTTGTCGCGTCGGACGCGAAGTGGAGCGCCCGCGCGAACGTCGAGGCGCCCGAAACCGTACTCGCCGTCCATCGCGCCTATCTCGAAGCGGGCTCGGACGCGATTACGGCGAACACCTTCCGCACCAATCCTCTCGCGCTCCGAGGGGCGGGGAGGGAATACGACGACGCCGCGGAGCGGGCGATCGCCTTGGCGAGAGAGGCGGTTCGGGGAACGGACGCGCTCGTCGCGGGGTCCAATCCGCCGGCGGAGGATTGCTATCAACGGGAGCGACGCGTCTCCCGCGCCGAACTCGAACGCAACCACCGCGAGCATCTCGAACGACTCGCGCCGAGGTGCGACTTCCTTCTCCTCGAAACGCAGAGCCGGTGGGACGAAATCGAGATTCAACTCGAGTGGTGCGCCAAGGGAGGCGCGCCGTTCGTCGTTTCTTTCTACGTCGGCGCGGACGGGCGACTGCTCTCCGGCGAACGCGTCGGCGAGGCGGCGCGACGCGCGCTCGATTACGGACCGCTTGCGATAGGCGTGAACTGTGTTTCGCTCGACACCTACGCGAACGTCGAGCGCGAGCTACCGAACGAGGCGCCGACGAGCGCGCATTTGAATTGCGGGGACGGCGCGGTTACCGACGAGACGATCTCGTGCGGCGTTTCCCCGAAAGAGTACGCGGCGTTTTGGAAATCCGACGCGCGACGACGACCGACCTTGTTGGGCGCGTGCTGCGGTTCCGAGCCCGCCCACATTAAAGCGTTAAGGAAAGCGATCGATGAAACGTATTGAGATATTTTCCCCCGCGAAGATCAACGTCGGACTCTTCGTCGTCGCGAAACGCGCGGACGGTTTTCACGACATCGAAACGGTTTTCTATCCGATCGGGTTGCGGGATAAGATGAGCTTCGATCCCGCCGACGAGTTTTCGTTCGCGTGCGACGATCCGACGATTCCGACGGGCGCGGATAATCTCGTCGTGAAGGCGAAGGACGCGCTCGAGCGGGAGACGGGGAAACGGTGCGACGTCGCGGTTCGGTTGGAGAAGCGGATTCCGACGGGCGGCGGCTTGGGGGGCGGCAGCTCGAACGCGGCGACGACGTTGGTCTCGTTGAACGAGTTGTGCGGACTCGGCGCGAGTCGGGAAACGGTGGCGCGGCTGGCGCTCGAGCTCGGCTCGGACGTCCCCTTCTTCCTCCGACCCGTTCCCTCGTTCGCGACGGGACGCGGCGAAAAGCTCGATCCGCTCGACTTCCGAATTCCGTTCCCGATACTCGTCGTTAATCCGAAGATACACGTCTCCACGGCGGAGGCGTACGGCGCGTGCGTTCCGAAAAAAGCGAGCG
>WJMR01000345.1 GCA_014727845.1 Ignavibacteriales bacterium | reverse complement strand
CTTGCGTGCCGCACTCGGGGCAGTTGAGCGCCGACAAGAGCGCCGAGCTCGTTTCTTGATTCTCCAGCGCCGCCTCGAACAACGCGTTCAGCTCGCTCTCCTCCGCGTCGCGCGCCTTTTCCGCCGCGTCCTTCAACGCCGCGACGCCGGACGCTTCCGCCGCGGCTTCGAAACCCTTGATCTTCTTCTTCGCTTTCATCCGCTCGGCGAGGTGATCCAACCGAAAACGGGCGCGGCACTGCTTGCAATCCACCATCGGATCGGTGAAGTTCTCGACGTGCCCCGACGCCTCCCACACGCGCGGATGCATCAGGATCGACGCGTCGAGACCCTCGACGTCCTCCCGATAGGTGTAGAATTTCCACCATTCGTCCTTAACGTTACGGAGCAGCTCGACGCCGTTGGGCCCGAAATCCCAACAACCGTTTAAGCCGCCGTACACGTCGCTGGATTGAAACACAAACCCTCGGCGCTTCGCCAAGGACACCACGTTGTCCAAAAGATCGTTCTTCTTATTCTTCGCCATAGAGTGGATCGTTTTCGTGAATTCGGAACAAGCCGTCGCCTCTCGCCGAGGCGCGCCGACAATTAAATCTTATAAAAATACAAAAAAGGGCGCGAACCGACAACGCGACTCTACGCGTCGGGAAGAGTAAATCGGAACAGGGCGCCTCGCCCCGGCTCGCTTTCGACGTCGATCCGGCCGCCGTGGCGCTCGACGAACTCCTTGCAGATGGCGAGCCCCAGCCCCGCGCCGCTTTCGTTTTCGAGTCCTCGAGTCGAAACGTTCTTCGATCCGTCGAACAGGCGCGCGGCGACCGCCCGCTCCATCCCGACGCCCGTGTCGCGGACGCGGATTTCGACGACGCCGTCTCTTCGCGCGGCGGTCGCTTCGATCGTCCCGCCCGTCGGCGTGTATTTCACCGCGTTGGATACCAAGTTTCGCAACACGCCGTCGAGCATCGCGGGATCGGCGCGAGCCGTCAGCCCCTCCTCAATGCTCGTCGTAAATGAGACGCTCTTCCGCGCGAACTCCGAACGGAAGATGCGCGTCGCCGACTCGATCGCCTTGACGACGTCCGTCTCCTCGGGCGAGAATTCTATACGATCGGATTGCGCGCGCGACCAATGCAGCAGGTTCTCCAGTAGCCCGAAGACCCGTTTCGATTGGCTCGCGATCTCCGAAGCGTGCCGACGCACCCGATCGGGGTTGGCGGCGGGATCGATCGACTCGAGGATCGTGGCGAGCCCGATCAGCGAATTGAAAGGACTCCGTAAATCGTGCGCGATGATCGAGAACAGCTTGTCCTTAAAGTCGTTCGACTCCCGCAATTCCGCCGCGTAATTCTCCAACCGCTCGGATGCGCGCGTCAGATCGGTTACGTCCTTCGTGGTTCCGATAATTTGCTTTACGCTCCCCTTCTCGTCGCGCAAAAAGACTCGGTTATACCCCTCCAACCATCGGTAGGTTCCGTCGGCGTGGAGGATGCGATATTGGTGTCGGCGGATTTCCTCGTCGTCGGCGCTCGTCATTTTCATATTGAACTCGATCGTCCGCGCTAGGTCCTCGGGATGGATGAGCTTGGCGATGAATCGATCGCCGAGCGCCGCGATTTCCTCCCGCGAGTAACCCAACACCGCTCCGAGTTGGCGATTGGCGTACACGTTTTTTCCCTCAACGAAATCGAAGATATACACCAAATCGGGCGTCGTCTCCATCACCTTCGTCGCGAAGCGTTCGCTCTCGACGAGTCGTTTTTCGCTCGCGGCGCGCTCCTCGACCTCGCGTCGCAACTCGCGGGTCTTCTCACGCACCCGCCTTGTTAGCGTCCTATTCCAAACAAACATCCCGACGAAGACGAGCCCGACAACGGCATGCGCGACGGCGATATAGATCGCCCACTCGTAAAACCGTTCTTGGTACCGTGGATCAAAGATCATCTTTTGGTAATCGAGTTGGGCGGCGCGTTCCGGGTCTTTCGTATATTTCCCCGTATCCCACAATCGTCGCGCGCTCAGCGTCCCGATCTCGAGTAGATCCGGCATCACAAGTATGCGTAAGGCGCGCGCCTCTTTGATGAGTAAATCGCGCGAGCGCGTTTCTCGCCGACTTTCGAGTCGTCGGATTATCTCGACCGTCTCGTCAACGTTGTCGAAGGCGTATTCCCACCCTTTCATCGAGGCGCGCCGGAAGGCGGCGACCGTCTCGTATTCGTCCTCGTAGAATTGTCGCGTCGTGAAAAGGACGTCGCCGTAGGAGTGCCGCCCATATTCGTGCGGATTAAAGATTCGCGGCTCCACGCCGAGTTCACGCATCAGCTCCGGCTCGGTGGAAATGTATCCGCCAAGCGCCGCGATCCGTCCGTCGATCAGCGGCTCGACGCCGTAGGGGACGTCTTCGACAAGCTCTATCGAATCGATCGGAATACCGTTCGCCTCGAAAAGCGTCCTCGTCAAATAGCGCCGACTCGATTCGACGATGAGAACCTTCTCGCCGATAAAATCCTCGAGCGCCTCGTAATCCGCGTCCGCCCGCGCGATAAGCACGGAGGGGTTATGCTGAAAAACCGACGCGACAAAAAGGAAATCCATTCCGTCGAGCACGGCGTCGATCGTCTCGCTCGCCGAGTGCACGCCAAACTCGGCGCGCCCCTCGGCGACGTCCGCCACGGGATCATGTCCCGGGCCACCTTCGAGGATCTCCACCTCAAGCCCCTCGTCGGCGTAATATCCTTTATCCAACGCGACATAGAAGCCGGCAAATTGGAACTGGTGATACCATTTCAACTGAAGCCGAACGGAAACGGGAGCGTCGTCGCCTCCGCCCATCGCCGAAAATGGAACGAACGACGCGAGAATCGCGGTAAAAACAATACGCGGGAATATCATAGATAGAGAAATCGCATTTCTCCCCACAATGCTGTTCTGATTGAAAGACGCGCCAATATAATAAAAAGTGAGAGGACGCAAAGACGACGGTAGGAATTCGTGCGGACGCTCGGCGGAATTCCTACGGACGGGAAACGTCGCTACTCGTCGGCGACGGGGAGCGTGAAGGTAAAAGCGGTTCCCTTCCCGAGTCGGCTTTCAACGCGAATGTTCCCGCCGTGCCGTTCGACAAATTCCTTACAGAGCGAGAGTCCCAATCCAACGCCGCTCTCGTTTTCCAAACCGGGCGTCGAGACGTTGGCGGTCTTGTCGAAGAGCGTCGCGGCGCGGTCGGGATCCATCCCCACGCCGGTGTCGCGGACGCGGAACTCGACGAAATCGCCCGCCCGCTTGGCGCCGACGACGATCTCGCCGCGTTGCGGCGTATATTTCAGCGCGTTGGAAAGCAGATTGCGGAAGATCGTCTCGACCATTACCGCGTCGGCGCGCACGCGCGCGTTCGGCTCGACGTCGATCCGAAAGCGAACGAACTTCCGCGCGAATTCGTTGCGATAGAGATCCTCGGCGTGCTCGACCGCCTCGAAGGCGTCCAGCGTTCGCGGTTCGTAGGCGATCTTCCCCGTCTGCGAGCGCGACCAATAGAGAAGGTTTTCGAGCAGGTTATATACGCGCCTCGCCTGCACCCCCACGCCCCTGCCGAATCGCCGCGCCTCGTCCGGTTCCTCGACGGGATCAATCTCCTCGAGCGCCTCGGATAGCGCGAGCATCGAGTGAAACGGTCCGCGCAAATCGTGGGCGACGATCGAGAAGAGCTTGTCCTTAAATTGCGCGGACGCCTGCAACTCCTCCGAGGCGGCTTGCAATTCCGCCGTGCGTTGATCGACTTCTTTCCGGAGCTTGCGCGTCCAGAAGACGAACCAGAGCACGAGCGCGACGACGGCGAGGTTGACGCCGAGCGCCCAGTATAACCACCGATAGAGCGCGTCCATCCGATAGGGATCGAAAATATAGTCCTCGTAATCGAGCGACGCGGCTTGTTGCGGATGCTTGGTGTAGCGTCCCGTTTCTCGGAGGCGTTCGGCGCTAATCGCTCCAATCTCGACGATGTTCGGAAACACGATCGAACGAACGCGGTGCGCCTCGGCGAGTAGCGCGCGTCGGTCGGGAAGCTTCGCGTCGCTTTCGAGTTCGAGGATGATGTCGATCGCCTCGTCGGCGTCGTCGAACGCGCTACGCCATCCTTTGCTTGTCGCGCGGCGGAAAGCGGCGACGGTCTCGTATTCGTCCTCGTAGAACTCGCGCGTCGTGAAGAGGACGTCGCCGTAGGCGTGCCCGCCGTATTCGTGAGGCCAAAGGATTCTCGGCGCGAACCCCAGCGTCCGGAGTTCTTCGGGATCCGTCGTAAGACGCGCCCCGACCGCGTCCACTTGGTCGTTCGCCAGCGGCTCGATTATATTGTGACGCGCGATCATAATCTCGATAGAGTCTAACGGAATCCCGTTGTCGAGAAAAAGCGAGGTCGTCAGGAAGCGTCGGTTTTCCGGACCGAGCAGAATTTTCTTGCCGACGTAATCTTTCGGTTCGACGAGACCGCCGTCGGCTTTGGAGAGAAGGACGTAGGGACTGTGTTGGAAG
>WJMR01000344.1 GCA_014727845.1 Ignavibacteriales bacterium | reverse complement strand
TCGCCTACGCCTCCCGTGTTGTCCGCGTTCGCCTCGGGTCCTTCATAAAACGCTTCCTCGGGCGCGTTTTCCTTTCCGTAAAAGGCGACGCGTCGGATTTCCTCGAAGTCGTGATCGTCGCCGGGCATCCAGAAGACGGGGACAAAGCGGCGGTCCTCATACGTCTCGTTCATCTTGGCGGCGAGCTTAAGCGCGGTGATGGTTTTGTAAAACGCGAGGAGAGGTCCGCCGAGAAAGCCGAGTTGCTGACCGGTGACGACGCAGAGCGTGTCGTCCTTCTTCAGGTCGGCGATGTTCTTGAGGGTCTTCGTCGAGGCGCGGAGTCCCGCGTATTGTTTGCCGATGATCTCGGCGAGCCGCTCGCGGTGAGGTCGTTCAAACGCCGCGATCTTATCGAAACGCGCGGGATACGAGGAGCCGTCGCGGAAGTTGTTCGGATAGAACTTCGCGACGTTCTCGAATTCGTAGAGGTAGTCGAGAAAGAGGTTGTATTGTCCGGGTAGTTCGCGGAAGTCGTGAAACATACGTTCGGCGAAAGTACGGAAAAAGCGGGTGAAAGGAAACCGCTCGCTCGCGAGGTTAGTCGCCTGTGCGAAGCGCGTCGTCGAGTTCGTTTTTGTCGTCGGCTCGCCGTTCCACGCCGGCGCGTTCTAGAATATTCCCGCACCGCTCGATTGCGTTCACAACCGCGTCCGCCCGGGCGCCGCTTTTATATTCCCGCGCGAATCGCTCGGCGATATCATTCCATTCATTCGGTTCGGCTTTCGCGTTCACGCCGGAATCCCCGACGACGAGGACCGTGCGCTCGAAGTCGGCGACGAAGATGAGGACGCCCGTTCGGTCGCGGGTGTCGAAGATCTCCTCGGCGACGAACGCTTGCGCGGCGCGTTTGGCTACTTGGTTGGCGATCGCCTCCTTGCCCGCAAGCAACCGTCGCCATAGGGGAACGAGGAACGCGAGCGCCAACCCGACGAGGGAAAACCCCGCGATCCACAACGCGGTCTCGAGCGGAGTGACGAGCGAGTCGAAACTCCATTGGAGCGAGCCGATCGCAAAATACGCGGTCGGGAGAATGGCGAACGACAGCGCCGATTTGAAAAACGCCGCTTCGTAACCGTCCGCCGAGGAAACCCAATAGGGAACGATCTCGCCCGAGGTTTTCGATTCGGCGCGCTTCACCGCTTCCGCGATTCGTTTCTGTTCTTCTTCGGTGAAAGGATTCTTTTTCATAGTTGTCTCCGTTTGAAATTAGTTACCAACTACCGCTCGCGCCGCCGCCGCCGAAGGAGCCGCCGCCGCCGCTGAAACTCGAGGAGCTATAGCCCGATCGGAAAAACCCGCCGACCGCCCCACCCGACGTCGCGCCGGAATAGGCGGAGCCGTCGCCTTTTTTTCCGAACAACTTAATCAGTCCGACTATTGAAAGATGTAAGAGTAAGGCGAACCAGAGAAAAAACTGAACGTCCACCGCGTCCTCGAGGTTACCGAAAAGTGGCAAAGCGACGGCGAACCCGACGATTGCGGTAACGACGGCGACGATCACCCATCGGCGAAAATGAGAAGAAACAAATATAAAGCCCAGCCACAACGCAAATCCGATTAATGTCCAAGCTCGGTAAGCGTCGTCGTAGTTGTAACCGCTCTCGTTTTCGAAATGAACGGGTTCGCCCGAGACGGCGGCGATGAGCGCCTCCACGCCCGCCGCCGTTCCGTCGAAGTAGTCGCCCGAGCGAAACCGCGGAACGATTAGTTCGTCGATGATTTGTCGCGCGAGCGCGTCGGGGACGGCGCCTTCCAATCCGTAGCCGACTTCAATCCGGAGTTCGCGGTCGTTCTTGGCGACGACGAGTATCACGCCGTCGTCCGCGCCGGATCTTCCGATCTTCCACGTTTCGGCGACGCGCATCGTGTATTGTTCGATCGTTTCGTCGCCCGTTGTGGGCACGAAAAGGACGGCGATTTGCGAACCTTTGTTCTGCTCGAAGGTCCGGAGCTTGCGTTCGAGAGAGTCCCGCTGATCGGGGGTGAGCGTCGCGGTGAGGTCGGTGACGCGCGCCCGGAGTTCCGGCACGGGCGTTTGCGACGCGAAGAGGGTGGACGCGCATCCGAGGATACAAATTATGACGAAAAGTGACCGCCGCATTTGTCGTTTCTATGTTATTCGTGAATTACCAACTACCGCTCGCGCCGCCGCCGCCGAAGGAGCCGCCGCCGCCGCTGAAACTCGAGGAGCTATAACTCGACGAGCTGTAGCTCGACGAGGAGCCGTAACTCGAAGAACTGTATCCGCTCGAATATGAAGAGCTATAGCTCGACGAGCCGCCGCCTTTCGATCCCGCCCATTTGAAAAACCCGAAGATTAATCCAACCCCGGCGGATACGATGGCGAAGATTATGCCCTCCTCGGCGGTTCCCAGAACAATCCATCCGCCGAGAAAAGATAGGGTCGTCATGATAAGAGTCGGGATCCACACGCGATAAAATATAACGACGAAAATAAACGCGAGAATTAAAAAGGAATAGACGGTCGAGAAGACGGCTATGGGCGGCATACCGTCGGTTTGCTCGGCGACGGACTCGTCGGGCGGGGGGAGGGTCTCGCCCGAGACGGCGGCGATAAGCGCGTCAACGCCCGCGTCGATGCCCGCGAAGAAGTCGCCCGAGCGGAAGCGCGGCACGATGTACCCGTCGATGATCTCGCGCGCGAGCGCGTCGGGGACGGCTCCTTCCAATCCGTAGCCGACTTCAATCCGGAGTTCGCGGTCGTTCTTGGCGACGATGAGTATTACGCCGTCGTCCACGTCGGCTCGTCCGATCTTCCAGGTTTCGGCGACGCGCATCGCGTATTGTTCGATGGTTTCGTCGCCCGTTGTGGGCACGAACAGGACGGCGATTTGCGAACCATTGTTCTGCTCGAAGGTTTGGAGCTTGCGTTCGAGCGAGTCCCGCTGCGTCGGGGTGAGCGTAGCTGTAAGGTCGGTGACGCGCGCCCAGAGCTCCGGCACGGGCGTTTGCGACGCGAAGAGGGCGACCGACGCGAGCGTCAGCGCCAATCCGAAACGAATCATAGCGTTCATTTCGTCGGCTCCACTTGTGAGGAGAGGGCTCGCCGAGCGGCGAGGTTATTTAATCAAGATAAGCTTGCGAGTTTGTTCGTACGCGCTGCTTCCGTCATGCGGCACGGCGCTGAAACGCAAGAGATACACGCCCGAGGCGAGGTCGCCGCCTACGCGCGCTCGTCGAAAGCCCGGCGCGCAATCGCCGTCGAAGATAGTGGCGACTTTTCGACCGACGGCGTCGTGGAGCGTAATCCGGACGCTACTCGGTTTTGGCACGGCGTAGTCGAGCGCGGTCGTCGGGTTGAACGGATTGGGGTACGCTCGCGAGAGATCGAAAGAGCGCGGAACGTCGGACTCGCCGACGCCGACGACGGCGACCGAGGCGACGTCGCTATAGTCGGATTGCGTCGAGTCGTTGAAACCGTAAACGCGGTAGTCGTAGGAGCCGTCTTCGGGCGCGTCTTTGTAGGTCGTGTCGTTCGCCTCGGCGCCGCCGATCGTCGCGAAGTCGGCGGTTCCCGTCTCGCGTCGCTCGATACGATAGCCCGTTTCGTTGTCGGCGTTGTCGGTCCATTCGAGCAGAACGGAGTCGTCGGCGAGTTCGGTCGCGGCGAGTTCGGTCGGGGCGGCAATCGGTTTCGGCGGACGCTCGATTGTCGAGCCCTTGAGATAGACTTGGCGCGCGAGCAGGAGGGTGTCGTCGAGGTGTCGGAAATTGAACGCGCGATCCATCACGCCCATTCGGTCGGGTTTGAACCTCAGCGTAACGCTCGCGGTGTCGCCGTATGTCAGCGTTCGCGCGGAGG
>WJMR01000343.1 GCA_014727845.1 Ignavibacteriales bacterium | reverse complement strand
GTCCTTTATCTCCTCGCGAATCTGTAGCGATTGCAGATGATACTTGAGCGCGTTGTTGTTGTTGCCGAGGAAGTAGAACGTGATGGCGATGTAGTTGTAGGCGTCCGCCTCCCCTTCGAGGTAGTAGTTCCGTTTGGCGCGGGTAACGGCTTCAAGGAGACGTTCGAGCGACTCGCCCATTTTGCCCAGATGCGAGAGCGTATATCCGGAAGCGACGAGGAGATCGACGTAGCCGCGCGAGTAACCGATTTTCCGCGCCTCCTCCAACCCCTCGTTCGCTATCTCGAGCCCGCGCTCGGGATCGACGTGGTGCAACGCCCGCGCCAGCTCCACTCGCGCGTCTATGCGCTCGACGCCCTCCAGCGCGGGTAGAAGCGCCGAGAGACTATCGGCGGCGAGCTCGAACGTGGATTGCGCGACCGAGAAATTGGCGAGCGTGATCCATAGAAAGAGTATAACTCGTCGCCTCGGCGACGATTTTCGCGTCATAAAGTGGTTCCCCCGTTGGCGTCTTCCTCTACGCGTGTGTGAATAGATGCAATGGCTTGAAAATAATTCCGTCGCGAACGAATAGCAAGCCGCCTAACCGATAACGCGTTTTATCCACGAGAGTTTCTTCGCCGTGTAAGGGGGATAGCGAAGGGGAAGATCGAGCAGGGTGGATTTCCGCAACACGCTCCGATAGTGCGAAAACGCGCGGAAGCTCGCCTCGCCGTGGTAGTCCCCCATTCCGCTTTCGCCCACGCCCCCGAAGGGGAGGCGGGACGTCGCCAGATGGACGATCGTATCGTTCACGCATCCGCCGCCGAAGCTTGTTTCTCGGAGGACGCGATCTCGGTTCGCGGCGTTCTCGCCGAAATAGTAGAGCGCCAGCGGCTTTCCCTTCGCGTTCACGCGGCCGATCGCCTCGTCGAGATCCGCGACGGGAACGACGGGCAGGAGCGGTCCGAATATTTCCTCGCGCATAATTGTCGCCTCCTCGGGAACGCCGCCGAGCAACGTAGGTTGTATTTGCCGCCGCTCCTCGTCGATCGCGCCGCCGTAGAGTGTCTCGCCCTCCTCGGCGAGCGCGCGCAGTCGCTCGAAATGCGAGTCGGAGACGATCTTCGGATAGTCCTCTCGCCAATCATCGCCCGGAACGAACGAGTCGAACGCCGCGCCCAACGCCTTCACGAACGAGTCGGCTATCCGCTCGTGGACGAGCGCGTAGTCGGGCGCCACGCACGTTTGTCCCGCGTTCAGGAGCTTGCCCCACGCGAGTCGTCGCGCCGAAGTTTCGATCTTCGCCGACTCGTCGATTATCGCGGGGGATTTGCCGCCCAGCTCCAGCGTAACGGGCGTGAGATGTTTCGACGCTCGCTCCATCACGATTCGGCCGACGCGCGTTCCGCCCGTGAAAAAGATGTGATCGTGGCGCCGTTCGAGAAGCGCCTTCGAGACTTCCACGCCGCCTCGGACGACGGCCACATGCTCCTCGTCGAACGTATCGGCCGCGAGGCGAGCTATAACCTCGGCGGTAGCCGGCGCGATTTCCGACGGTTTAACGATCGCCGTGTTTCCCGCCGCGAGCGCGCCCACGAGAGGGGAGAGCGCCAATTGGAACGGATAATTCCACGGCGCGATAATAAGCGAGACGCCGTACGGCTCGGGATAGATCGCGCTCTTCGCGGGGAAGTGCGCGATGGGCGTACGGACGCGCTTCGGCTTCGACCACTTTTTCGTCCGCTTCTCGATGAAACGCAGGTCGTCGAGCGTCACGCCGATCTCCGAGACGTACGCCTCGAAACGCGATTTGCCGAGGTCTCGTTCGAGCGCCGCGACGATTTCGTCTTCGGCGGAGCGCGTCGCGTCCCCCAATCGGCGGAGCGCCCGTCGTCTGAAATCGACGTCCTTCGTTTTGTACGTGGAGAAGAAGTTCCGTTGGCGTTCGAGTAGATCGTCCAACGCCTTCTCGTCGCTCGTCTCGCGAAGGTTAATGTAATAAGGAGCGTTCATGGGCTACCCTTCCGTCGTTTCGGTTTGTTCCGCGCCGAGGCGACGCTCTTCCAACCGAAGCAGGTGCAGATAATTGCGTAATGGATTCTCCTCCGTCGCCAATTCCTCGGCGGGTAGGCATCGCACCACGCCCCCCTCGCGCGTCGTTACGCGCCAGCGGTCTCTTCCGAGGAGGTTGACGAGGAACGGATTATGACTCGATACGACGTACTGATGATTGTTCGGATTCGTAGTTATTAGCTCGGCGATCGGTTCGAGGCAGCCGGCGCCTAATCCCTTCTCGAGATCCTCGTGGAGGATGACGCTCTGCGGCGGCGAGAGTCGGTTCAACGCGATGTGGACGAGCGTGGAATAGACGCCCGCGCCGACGGCCGACTCGTCGATCCATCGTTCGACGCCCCGCTCGCGAATTTCTACGGCGGGGGCGTGGAAGGGGATTTCGCGATCGAGCCGGCGCAAGACCACGCGCAAATCCACGATGCGGGGGAACGCTTTGCGCATCGCGTCGCGTATTTTCCAAAACGCCGAATCGCCTTGACGATAGATCAAGAACAACTTCACCATCACGTCCTCTTTCGAGCGGACGATGTTCTCGACCGAGTGAAAGCGGCGCACGAGATTCTCGACGTTCATCGAGGCGCTCATCGCCGGGCCGCGTCTCGTCTCGGCTTCGTTGCCGCGCGTAATTCGAGCGAGCGCGTTGTAGGCGGGCGCGATGACGTCATGATCTTTTAAGAGATGCAGTATGCTAAGCGGATTGTCGAGACGTCGCTCCTTCACGCGGTTAACCGAGAGCCGCTCGCGCTCCCGCTCGATAATGAGGGCGTCGTTTAAATAAAGGCGCTCGTGGGCGATCGGGACCTCCGGCGGTTCGAATTCCGCTTCGTCGATGTCGGGATCCTTCTCCGGCTCGACGGCGTCGAACGCGCCTTCCCAGCGATAGCGCAGATTGTCCGTCGTCTCGAACTCCACGTCCCATTTCGAGCCGTTGCCCAACTCGCCGTCGGCGACGCTCCTCAAAAACGCCAGCGAGCGGATGATGAACGATTTACCGGATCCCGAAGCCCCCACCAACAAATTAACGCGCCCGAATCGGATTGGTTTTACGTCGAACCCGACGCGATTATCCATGAAACTAAAATGCGATATCTTCACGACCGCGAGTTCCCCTGTATGAGTAGAGTGTCGTCGCCCAATAATTACGGTTGTTTACAATCTCGTAGCGGCGAATAATATAAGAAAATCCGACGGGAGTAAAAATCTCGGCGTCGGCGGAAATCCGACCGTCCGAAAAGAAGGATGCGGGAAGATTTTCCGTCGCGATTATCGTATTTTTGTCGTATGAGGGTTTCGACCGCAACGACAAAACGACTTGCGTACCTCGCCGTTTGGCTCGCGCTCGCGGCTACGGCGTTCTGGGCGCTCACGGCGTCGGATTTCTTCGCGCCGAGCGCCGAGCGCCGAATCGTTAAACCGAGCGACGTGCAGCGGTACGAGAAGGGATACGTGAGCGACCGTCAACGCGCCTTCGACGTCCTCGAGTATCGGCTCGAGCTGGACGTCTTTCCGCGCGTCGGGGCGCTCCGGGGGACGGCGCGGATAACGGGCGAGGCGACGGCGGCGCTCGCCGCGATCGATCTGAACTTCGAGGACTCGATGGCGGTGCGCGCTTGCCGCGTTAACGGCGCGCCGACGGGGTTTTCAAAATCGGGCTCGCGGCTTTCGCTCGCCGCTCGGCTCGAGGCGGGTGAACGGGCGGCTATCGAGATCGAGTATCTCGGATTCCCGACGCCGCGCGGTTTCGGTTCGTTCGTCGTGCGCAAGTGGCGCGGCTCGTGGATCCTCTCGACGCTCAACGAACC
>WJMR01000342.1 GCA_014727845.1 Ignavibacteriales bacterium | reverse complement strand
TCGAATCCTTGCGCCAACAGTAAACCCATAATATACGCTCCCCACGCGTTGAGCGGCACGAGGATGCACGTCGGCGCGGAAATCGAGTCGGCGATGTAGGCGAGTTTCTCGCGCGGAATTTTAAGGCGGTCGAAGACGGGACGATAGACCGTGCCGACGGTGAGCGCGTTGATGCTCGACTCGACGAAGATGATCGCGCCCGTCGCAAACGCCAAGAGTTGAACGGCGACTCTGCCACGTCCTTCCTTCTTCTTCTCGAGCGTTTCGAGATACGCGTTCACCTTTCGCACGAATCCCTCGGCGCCGCCCGAGCGTTGGATGAACGCGATGAGCGCTCCGACAAGACAGCTGAAGATGATGGTGCGCGTGTTGCCGGGGGAGTCGAAGACGTTCACCAACGCCTCGACGGTCGCGACCGTGCCTTCGAGGAAGGCGCCGTCGAGCAGGACGATCCCCCCAAGCCAGACGCCGAAGAGGAGCGAGACGAAGACCTGCCGCGTCTTAATCGCCAACCCGATGGCGGCGAGCGGCGGAACGAGCGACCAAAATCCGTAGTGTTCGGGCATAAGATATCCTTTGGGGCGTCGAGTTATTCGTCGTCGTCGTTCCGCTTGGTGCGGAGGGCTTTGACGAGAAATCGCGCGGTGAAGAACGTTACGATCCCCCACGCGGCGAGCATCGTGACGAGCGCCTCGGTCGTCATCGCGCGCCTCCTTCCCAATTGTTGCGTTTCCACGCGGCGCGGATCATCAACCCGACCGCGACGAAGACCGCGAGTAGCAAGCCCCTCGTAAGGGTTACGACGAGCGCGCGGTCGGGATCCTCCACGCCGACGAGGAATATCGCGCCGATTACGCTATCCGAAGCGAAGGGCCATCCGCCGCCCGAGAACAATCCCGAGAACGCCGACGACCACTCGTCGTTCGCCGGCTTAATTAGCGCGCCGATAAAGACGACGCCGATGAAGACGGGCGCGACGTAGGTGATTACGTATTTGAAAAATTTCGGAATCTTCATTTGCGCCCCGCGCGTTAGCTCGTTCCACGCGTTGTCGGGTCCGAAGTACCAGACGAAGAGGATCGACTCGGCGAGCGCGAAGACGACGAGCGAGAAGGTGCCCGCCCAATAATCGAATTCGTCGAACGCGCCTTGCTCGAAGAGGAGAACGCAGGGGAGCGCGAGGAGGAAGACGACCAGTCCGAAGATCGTCGATGCGCGGCGCCGCGTTACGTGAAAGCCGTCTTGGAGGAAGGCGATCATCGGTTGACCGATGGCGATGCTACTGGTGATGCCCGCGAAGAAGAGCAGTCCGAACCAGAGCAATCCGCCGACGCCCGCGAGGAAGGGTCCCCAATTTTGGAAGAGGGAGGGGATCGTCATGAAGCTGAGCGAAAAGCTCACGCCGTTGGCTTCGAGCCAGGGCAATCCGAGATAGGCGACGGCGATGGGGATGATGATCGAACCGCCGAGGACGATCTCGACGAACTCGTTCATAAAGCCGGCGGTCGTGGAGTTGAGCGCCACGTCCTCGTTCTCGCGCAGGTAAGTCGCGTAGCAGAGGATCGAGCCCATCCCGACGGACATCGTGAAGAAGACCTGCCCGGCCGCGGCGAGCCACACCTTGGGATTGGCGAGCGTGTCGAATTGCGGCGTCCAGAGGAAGTTCAACCCTTCGAGCGCGTCGGTCGTCGCGCCGAGTTCTCCCTCCTGCAGGGTGAGCGCGCGAACGGCGAGGAAGGCGCCGAAGAGGAGGAGGATCGGCATAACGATTTTGCCGACCGTCTCGATGCCGCGTTGGACGCCCCGCGCGAGGATGTAGAGATTCACGCCGACGGTGACGAGGAAGAAGAAGATCGCGACGACGCTGAAGTTTATGAACGTCCCCTTGCCCGCGCCGAGATAGTCGGAGAAGAACGTCGCGATTTGCTCGGGCGTCATGCCGTCGAACGCGCCCGTGACGGAGTAATACACGTAGGCGAGCGTCCACGACTCGATGTAGGAATAGTAGGCGGCGATGGCGAGGTTGGTGAAGATGCCGAAGATGCCGAAGTACTTGAGCATGCGGTTGCGCCCGAGCGAGTCGAGAGCGCCGGGCGCGGAGTGGTGCCCGTGCTTGCCGCCGTATCTGCCGAGCGCCCACTCGATCCAGACGAGGGGCAATCCCATCAAAACGAAGGAGACGAGGTAGGGGATGATGAAGGCGCCGCCGCCGTTGGCGACCGCCTGCGCGGGGAATCGGAGGAAGTTGCCGAGCCCCACGGCGTTGCCCGCCACCGCCAGCAGCAGCCCGACGCGCGTTTGCCACCGCTCGCCGCCGCCCGTCATCCGCCGCTCCCTTCGGTCGTCGCGCGCTCGTCGAGTTCCTTCTCGGTCGAGGCGACGATCGTCGTCGCCGCCGCGTCGCCCGTTACGTTGGTGACGGTGCGCAGCATATCCAAAATCCTATCGACGCCGAGCACCAGCGCCACGCCCTCCTGCGGTACGCCGACCGAGCGGAGGATGACGATGAGCATGATCAGCCCGACGCCGGGCACGGGAGCCGTACCGATCGAGGCGAACGTCGCCATCATCACCACCGTTAGTTGCTGCCCGATCGATAAATCCATTCCGAAGACCTGCGCGATGAAGACCGTCGCGATCCCTTGATACATCGCCGTGCCGTCCATGTTAATCGTCGCGCCGAGGGGCAGAACAAAGCTGGTGATCGAGCGAGAGACGCCGAGATTTTCTTGGCACGCCTCCATCGTTACGGGAAGCGTCGCCGCGCTGGAGCTGGTCGAGAAGCCGATCGTCTGCGCCTTCCGAATTCCTCGGAAAAATTTCGAGAGCTTGATTTTTGAGAAGAGCTTAAGCATGACGCTATACGTGCCGAACGCCTGCAACGCCAATCCGAGGACGACGACGGCGGAATACCAAATCAGCGTTTCGAGGATGCTGAATCCGAACTCGCTCACCGTGGCGGCGATGAGCGCGAAGACGCCGAGCGGCGCGATATACATCACGATATCGACGGTCTTGATCATCGCCTCGCTCAATCCGTCGAAGAAGCCGACGACGTGCGCCGCCTTCTCCTTTCGTATCATCGTCAACACCATCCCGACGACGACCGCGAAGAAAACGATTTGGAGCATCTCTCCCTCGGCGAGCGCGCGGAGCGGATTTTTCGGGACGATGCGGATCAGCTCCTTACCGACGTCGAACTCGACTTCCGCCTCGAGCTTGTCCTGCGAGTCCTCCGAATAGACCGACATCAGCTTATCGCGCGTCTCCTCGTTCATCCGCTTGCCCGGCTCGACGAGGTTGGCGAGCGTCAATCCGATGGTGACGGCGACCGCCGTGGTGAAGACGTAGTAGGAGACGGTCTTGCCGCCGATGCGCGCGAACTTGCGGATATCCCCCAAACTCGCCGCGCCCACGATCAGCGAGGCGAGCACCAGCGGGATGGCGATCATGTTCAAGAGATTGATGAATATGTCGCCGATCCATTTGATCGAGGTGGCGAGCGTTCGCTCTTTGCGCACCTTTATAATATTGTCTATTTCCGTTCGCGGCGTCTTCTCGGCCTCGTCGTTTTTAAGGAAGTCGAACGCGACGAGTGTGAAGGGTTGTTTTGCTTTGCGGAGTTTCCGTGCGGCGGCGACGAGTTGGAGTTGATCGTCGGCGCCGAAGCGTATGGTGTCGGCGGCGGTTTCGGTCGGAACGACGATGAGGATTTCCTCCCAATCGGCGATCTCGATTTTTTCCTCGCCCGCGTCGGTTCGGCGTTCGACGACGACGAAGTCGGGATCGACGTTGAGGAACGCGCCGAAGACGGCGCCCAAAACGAGCGCGACGAGTATCTGAGTGTGGAGAGCCGGTAGTTTGAGCTTCATACGCGTGTCGGTTTATCGCCCCAAAAAATCGCCGCAAGTTAAGAAAGCGAGTCGTTAATAAAAAGCGGCGGGACGGTCGTTTGATAATTCGAGACGAATCTCTATCTTAAAAATTTGCGGAAACCCGCGAACGGAAAGAGGAATCGGACGCGAAATGGGAAACGAGCGAAAGAAGTTCGTCGTCGTGGACGCGATGGCGATGGCGTATAAGGCGTATTTCGCGATGGGCAATCATCGCCTACAAACAAACAAGGGCGAGCCGACGACCGCCGTGTACGGCTTCGTTTCCCAGTTGCTCAAGTTGATCGAAGACCTCGAGCCCGACTTCCTCGCCGTCGCCTACGACTCGAAAGAGAAGACCTTCCGCCACGAGGAATACCCCGAGTATAAAGCCACGCGCGACGAGATGCCCGACGATATGATCCCGCAACTCGCGCGCATCAAGGAGCTGGTCGAGGCGATGGGGATCGCGTCGTTCATCAAGCCGGGCTATGAAGCCGACGACATCGTCGGCGCGCTGGTGAAAGACGCCGAGAACCGCGACTACCAATCCTATATGGCGACGCCCGACAAAGACTACTTTCAGCTGGTCGGGGAAAAGAGCTACGTTTATCGTTCGAAGCGCCGACTCGATCAAACCGAGACCGTCACCCCCGACGCGTTCCGAGAGCGCTTCGGCTTCGAGCCGCCGTTGATGATCGACTACCTCGCGCTCGTCGGCGACGCCTCCGACAATATCCCCGGCGTAAAAGGGATCGGGGAGAAGACCGCCGCGCCGCTGATCGCGAAGCTAGGAACGATCGAGGATATCTACGACAATCTCGACGCGATCGACTCGAAGGCGACGCGAACGAAATTGGAGCGAGGACGCGACGACGCCTTCCTCTCGAAGAAGCTGGTCACGATTAAAACGGATATCGACGTCGGGGCGGACTGGCGGACCATCCGTTTTGGTAATCCCGATCTCGCCGAGACCGAGCGTCTCTTCGCCGAGCTGGAGTTCGCCTCCCTCTACGCCAAACTGCGCGAAGCGCTCGGGATGAAGGAGAAAGAGCTAAACGTCGAGACCGCCGATACGTTCGACGAGAAGGCCGTCGATTACGGATTGATCGTGAACGAGAAGGAGGCGCGGCGCTTGGCGGATCGGCTGAAGCGCGCGAAGCGGTTCGTCTTCGACACGGAGACCGATTCGCTAAAGGCGCGGAAGGCGCGGCTCGCGGGCGTCTCGTTCTCGACAAAGGAGGGGGAGGCGCGATTCGTGGCGGTCAATCCCGTCAAACAATCCGACACACTCTTCGACGCCGACCTTTCGGATCGCCTGCCGCTCGACGCGTTCGTCGAAATTTTTAAGCCCGTCTTCGAGGACGAGACGATCGGGAAAATCTGCCAACACGGCAAATACGATCTCGCCGTTTTGCGGAACGTCGGCATAGAGACGCGCGGCTTCGAGTTCGACACGATGCTCGCCTCCTACGCGCTCGACCCCGACCAAAAGCACGGGATGGACGACCTCGCCAAGCGCCTATTGAACTACGAGCCGATACCTTTTAGCGAGATCGTGAACGACAAGAAGGACGGCGGCAAGATTTTCGAGGCGCCGCTCGAGACCCTCTCCGACTACGCGTGCGAGGACGCGGACGTCACCAACCGGCTGTTCGTCGCGCTCGCGAAGAAAGTCGAGGAAGAGGGCGTCGAGCGATTGTGTCGCGAGATCGAGTTTCCGCTCGTTCCCGTTTTAGAGGCGATGGAGCGCGTCGGCGTGGCGGTCGATCGCGGCGCGCTCGGGGAGCTGAGCGACGAGCTGGAGAAGGCGAAGAGCGACTACACGAGAGAAATCTTCGAGGCGGCGGGCGAGGAGTTCAACGTCAACTCGACGCAACAGTTGCAGAAGATACTCTTCGAGAAGCTGGGGTTGGAGGCGCGCAAGAAGACGAAGACGGGCTACTCGACCGACGCGCAAACGCTCGAAGAGTTGCGAGGGGAGCACGAGATTATCGAGCATATCTTGAACTACCGCGAAGCGGCGAAACTGAAATCCACCTACGCGGACGCGCTCCCCCGCTTGATCGACGACGACGGCCGACTCCACACGACGTTCAACCAAACCGCCGCCTCGACGGGGCGCCTCTCGAGCGTCGATCCGAATTTGCAGAACATCCCCGTCCGCTCCGAGACGGGCAAACGTATCCGCCGCGCCTTCACCGCCGCGGGAGAGGGACGAACGATCTTGAGTTTGGACTACAGCCAGATCGAGCTCCGCATTATGGCGAGCGTGAGCGGCGACGAGAACCTGAAGCGCGCCTTCGAGAACGACGAAGACATCCATCGCGCGGCCGCCATGCGCGTTTTCGGCGTGAAGTCCGAGGACGTCGATTCCGATATGCGGAGGAAGGCGAAGGAAGTGAACTTCGGTATTATGTACGGTATCGGTCCCTATGGATTAAGTACGCGACTCGGCATTTCGCAACAAGAGGCGCGCGAGGTGATCGACGAGTACTTCAAGCAGTTCCCGAAGGTGCGGGCGTATGTGGACGGGGCGATCGAGTCGGCGCGGGAGAAGGGGTACGCCGTAACCTTGCGGGGGCGGCGGCGCTATCTGCCGAACATCGCGAGTAAGAACTACGCCGTGCGGCAGTTTCAGGAACGCGCGGCGATTAACATGCCGATCCAAGGAACGGCGGCGGATATGATCAAACTCGCGATGATCGACGTTCACAAGGAATTGGAAAAGAAGAAATGGAAAACGACGATGGTCCTCCAAGTGCACGACGAGTTGCTCTTCGACGCGCGCAAGGAGGAGATCGAGGAACTGGAACCGCGCCTGCGCGAGCTGATGATAACCGCGATGGATCTCGACGTCCCGATAAAAGTTGACGGGGGCGTCGGGGAGAATTGGCTCGAGGCGCACTAATAAGGAAAAAGTTATGGGTAAGCGATTAGCCGCGTATGGCGCGGCGTTTGCGGCGGTAATAGCCGTCGTCGTCGCGTTTGAAGCGGGCGTTCCGACGGCGACCGACTCGGAAGAAGAGAACGTCCCGGGGTTCGTTCCCGCCGACGAGTGGTTCGCGACGCAACGGGCGTACCCGTTCGACGATATACCCGAGGACCTTCGACGCGCCTCGGTCGAACGCGCGATCAAGGCGGAACGGGGATTGGCGAAGCGGGCGACGTCGCTTAACTGGTCGCTCGTCGGGCCGACGAACATAGAGGGGCGGATCACCGCGATCGCAATCCATCCGACCGAACCGACCGTCGCCTACGTGGGCGCGGCGAACGGCGGATTATGGAAGACGACCGACTTCTTTCAAACGTACACGCCTCTCTTCGACGATCAAAACACGCAGTCGATCGGCTCGATCGCGATTGATCCGCGCCACCCCGACACGATCTACTGCGGCACGGGCGAGCCGAATTCTCTTCGGAGCTACTACCCGGGCACGGGCCTTTATCGATCTTCGGACGCGGGCATGACGTGGGAGCTTATCGGTCTCGATTCTTCATACAGTATAGCGGCGATCGCCGTGCATCCGACGAACTCGAACGTCGTCTTCGCGGCGGCGCTCGGCTCGTTGCGGAAGGCGACCGACGAGCGCGGCGTTTATCGGACGACCGACTACGGCGAGACGTGGGAACGCGTTCTTTACGGCTCGGACGTCGCCGGAGCGATCGACGTCGATTTGAATCCGCGGAACCCCGACACGGTGTACGCCGCGCTCTGGGAGCGACTGCGACGAGAGGACTATATGTACTACGGCGGCGACGAGTCGGGTCTCTATCGCTCCACCGACGGCGGCGACACGTGGGCGCCCTCGGCGAACGGTTTTCCCACCGAAAGCGCCGACCTTGGCAGGATAGACATGGACGTGTGCCGCGATCAACCCGAGGCGATCTACGCGTTGACGGCGTACGCCTCGGGGCACGCGCGCGGATTGTATGGATCGTTCGACGGCGGCGACTCGTGGGAACTCATCGACGAGGACAACGCCCACTCGTCCTCCTACGCATGGTTCAATCGGATCTGCCGCGTCAATCCGACCGACACGAGCGACGTGTTCATCGGCGGAATGTCGATGTATCGGAGCGCGGTGTATTACGGCTTCTTCACTTTCTCGGCGTCGGGGCAATCCCATGTCGATCAGCACGCCGTCGCGTTCGCGCCGTCGAATCCCGACTACATCGCGATCGGAAACGACGGGGGCGTCGATTACACGACCGACGGCGGCGCGTTCTGGCAAGAGAGCGCGGCGCTACCCGTTACGCAGTTCTACGTCGGCGACGTCAGTCCGCACAATCACGAAGATATGATGGGCGGCACGCAAGACAACGGCACGGTGCGCAGTCGCGTGAACGCCGCGCCGAAAACGAACGGGCTCGTCTGGGACGCGATCTACGGCGGCGACGGGTTCTACTGCCTCTACGATTACGAAGACCCCAATAGGATGTACGCCTGCTCGCAATACGGCGGATTGGGACGTTCGACCAACGGCGGGGAGTTCTTCGGCGGCGCGACGAGCGGGCTGGATAAAACGCACGTCAACTGGATGATGCCCCTCGTTATGGATAAGAACGATCCGCTGACGCTTTACACGGGGACGTATAGAGTCTATCGCTCGATAAACGGCGCCGCGAGTTGGACGGCGATTAGCGGGGATATGGCGAACGGCCATCCCGGCATTATGGGAACGATCACGACGATCGACGTCGCGAAATCCGACCCCGACGTTATCTACTGCGGCACGGACGACGCGAACGTATGGGTTACGAAAAACGGCGGCGAGAGCTGGACGAAGATAAGCGACGCGCTCCCCGAGCGTTGGGTTACGCGCGTGACGATCGATCGCGACTCGGCGAACGTTTGCTACGTGACGCTCTCGGGGTATAAGATCGACGAGCCGGGATCGCACCTCTATCGGACGAGCGACTACGGCGCGACGTGGACTTCTTTGGGGAACGGCTTATCCGACGCGCCGTTGAGCGACGTTCTCGTCGATCCGCTCGATCCGAACACGCTCTACGTCGCCTCCGACGCGGGCGTGTGGACGACGAGCTATCCGAGCGGAAGCTGGTCGCTCCTCGCCGAAGGTATGCCGCCCGCCTCGCCCGTGCAGGATATCACCATCGACTCGGCGTCGCGAAAGCTCGTGGCGTGGACGCACGGCAGAGGCGCATGGCAAGTGTACCTTCCGATCCCCTCGGGCCTCGAGCCGGACGGAGGCGACGTCGCCGAAGCGTTCGCGCTCCGACAGAACTATCCGAATCCCTTCAACCCGACCACGACGATCTCGTTCGACGCGCCGCGAGAGACGACCGCGACGTTGGACGTGTGGAACGCGACGGGCGAGCGCGTCGCCGTGCTGATTGATGGAAAGACGACGTCCGCCGGAACCCATCGCGTTCGGTTCGACGCGTCGGGTTTGGCGAGCGGGGTGTACTACTATCGATTGACCGCCGACGGCGCGAGCGAAACCCGAAAGATGACGCTTCTCAGATAACCGCGACTATCAAGGGCGTCGCGATGCGACCCGCGCGGCGCCTTTAATTGACGGTGGATTCGGCGAGTCGCGAGATACGCGCGAGTATAGACGAGCCGGACATAAACGCCGGATTGATCTCGCCGTAATAGGTTTTGAACAACGCGAACTCGACTTTATAAATTCCCGCCTCCCGATTAAACAGCGCGCGCGGAACGACGTAAGACCCGGCGCCCGGTTGGTTGATCTGATATACCTCGACGCCGCTTCCTCCCGGGTATCGATAGCGCGCCTCGAGCGTCATCACCGCCTCGGGGTCGGCGGGCGTCCACGAGACGACCATCGCGCTGTCGCGGTCGTGCTCGTCGGGAACGTCGAACGACGTCAAATCCTCGGGCGGCGTTTTCACCGTCGAAGCGTAGCTCGTCCCGTTGGGCGGCGTGATCGCGACGGTGTAGGTCGTGTCGAAAAGAAACGGGAGCTTCCCGGGCGGGTCGAGGCGGTAGTAGGGGAGATCGCCGACTAAACGCGCGACCGTCATCGCTTCCCCTTCGACGGTAACCTCGCCGTTTTTCAACTCTAACAGATCGTCGTTTTCGTCGTAGATGAAGACCTCGTAAGCGTAGGACGGGTTGTCGAAGAGGTCGTAGGATTTTTTCAATTTGATCGCGGGTTGTAGCAGAGCGGGGTCGTCGATCTCGACGTCCGACAGGGAGGACTCTTGGCACCCGGCGAGCGCCGCGCATACGACGAGAAGGGCGACGAACGCGAGGGGGCGGAGGGTCGGTTTCATATGCGCCTCTATACGGTTAATAAGCGATTTCCCAAAGCGGGACGTAGCCCGCGCGTTTGGCGGTATGTTGACCGTCGGCGCCGAGCGTCCAATCGATGAAATCCTTAACGGCGCCGCGCGGTTGGTTGACGGTGTAGAAATAGAGGTAGCGGACGATCGGATAGACGTCCTCGCGAATGTTGGCGTCGCTCGGCTCGGCGCCTTCGACGGCGAGCATGCGTACGTCGTCGTTCTCGACCGCGCCGCCGAACCCGACCGCGCCCGTAACGTCGGCGACGCGATCGATCACGTTCTCTTGCGTCGATTCGACGATCGCCTCGGGAGCGTAGTCCGCGCCGGAGAGGACGCGCTCTTTCACGTACGCGTGGGTTCCCGAGTTTGGCGGACGCACGACGACGACGACGGGGAGTTCGGGTCCGCCGAGTTCGCGCCAATTCGCGATCTCTCCGGCGAAGAGTCGGCGCGCCTCGTCGATCGAAACGTTCTCGACGGTGTTGTCGGGGTTGACGTAGAGCGCGACGGCGTCTTTCGCGACAAGGAAGGACATGCCGACGCAATCGCATGCGTCGGCGAGAATCTTAATCTCGGCGGGTCGGAGCGTTCGGCTTGCCGCGCAAATCTCGACTTCCCCTCGCGCCAACGCCTTCACGCCGTTCGCCGTGCCGCCGCCGCGAACGTACACGGCGACGTTGGGGTTCTCGCGCATATAGTCCTCGGCGAGCGCCATCGCAAGCTTAAGCATCGTCTCGGAACCTTGCACCCGAAGGCGGGCGAAGGATTGTCGTTCGCCCGAGCATCCGCCGACCGTCAGCGTCGCCGCCGTCGCGAGTAGGAATATCGTCCGCGCGATCGTTCGCGAGTTCATTCGCCCTCCGCTCTGGAAAGGAGACGGGCGTGGACGAACGGCGCGCCTTCGTACCATTCGGGCGCCTCGTCGGCGTTTGCAATTTCTAAAACAAACGCGCGCAGGAGCTCGAGGTGGGTCGCGGCGGCGTCGTAGTCGATCGGCTGATCGAGGTCGTCGAACGGCGTGTGGTAAATCTCTCCCATATAGCGGTCGATTCTCGCGACGCTCTCTTCGCGCGTCGTTCCCTTGAAGGGGGGCGCGTCGATGGTGATGATGGAGGGAACGCCCGCCGAGGCGAAGGCGATTTGGTCGGAACGGGCGAAGGCGTCGTTGCGCTCGAAAAGCGGGGGCGTCTCGACGACGCGCTTGCCGAGCCGCGAGGCGACGCGCCGCAACGTTTCGCCGAGCGTCGAGTATTCCCCGCCGAGTCCGACGAAATTGACGGGCTCGCCGAAGGTCGCCAAGCCGTCCACGTTCACGTTGGCGACGGTTTTATAAAGCGGTCGTATCGGATGATCGACGTAGAAGGTCGCGCCGAGTAATCCTTTCTCCTCGCCCGCGGTGAGTATGAAGAGGACGGAGCGACGGGGGGCGTTTTGTTTAAGCGCGCGCGCGAGTTCGAGAACGCCGGCGACGCCGACGGCGTTGTCGAGCGCGCCGTTGTAGATCGAGTCGCCTTCGACGGCGGGACCGACGCCGAGGTGGTCGTAGTGCGCGGAGACGAGGACGTACTCGTCGGCGAGGTCGGGGTCGGCGCCGGGCAACAACCCGACGACGTTGGCGTCCACAAAGTCGCGACGGAGGAACTCGCCGGCGAAGGACATCGAGGTCGCGAGTGGAAAGGAGCGGACGCGGTTCTCGCGCTTCATCGCGGCGAGGTCGTCGATCGAAACGCCCGACCCCGCGAAGAGGATATCGGCGGCGTCGGGGTTGATCGCCAGCGAGAGGTGGCTCGCCGCCGAGTAGGCGAGTCGGACGCGTTCGAAGTCGAAGTCGTCCCTGACGCGATCCCACGATGTTATTTCGTCGGGTAGCGGTACAAAGACGGTTCCCGCCGCTCCGCGCGCCATCGCGAGTCGTCGTTTGGCGTCGGGGTTTGCGTAGAGCGAAGGATTGGCGCCGTTGAAGTAGTCGGGGTCGTCCGAGGGCGGGTCCCCTTCGAGCGCGACGACGATCTTGTTCGCGACGTCGATCGTTTGATAATCGTTGTAATCGTACTCGGGCGCGGCGATTCCGTATCCGGCGAAGACGAGCGGTTTGGGATTGGGGACGAACGTCTCGACGCCCGTGCGGAGGAGGACGTAGTCCTCGCCGAGCGCGAGCGTCGTGTCGCCGTCGTCGGTTAGGACGAGGAGTCGGGAAGAGGGAAGCGCTTTGCCCGCGTGCATCGGTACGCGTTGGTAGAAGGAGCCGTCGTCGGCGGCGGGTTCGATTCCAAGATCGCTTAATTCGCCCGCGACGTATTTGGCGGCGAGTTGGGCGCCCCGTGTTCCCGGCGCTCTTCCCTCGAAGAGATCGGAGGCGAGATAGGCGACGTGCGTTTGTAGGCGCTTCGTCGAGAAAGGAGCGGCGGATTGCGCTCGGGCGTCGGTCGCCGTCCCGACCGCGGCGATAAGCGCGAGGATCCAAAACGTCAACGTATGGCGCACGGCGTGCATAGCGCAATTATCGGGAAAAATTTTACAATACGGAAACGTGCTATATGGAAACGGCGTCCGAAGACGCCGTCTCAAGCAAAGGTGTAATCAGTTTAGTGAAAAGGTGAAATCTTCGTGATCGGGTTCGTCTCGTTCTTGTTCGAGTTCCTCGACGCGTTTCTCGAGCGAGTCGATTCGTTCGAGCAATTTCGAGAAACTCTGCAGTATGTTCACCGAGTTCTTCGAGATGTTCACGTTTAGTCGTTCGAGTTTCTTGAGGACTTCCTGCGCCATCTCTTGGTTGTTTTCCATCGTCACTCCTTTTTCGCCGTATCGGAATCTTCAAAGATACGACGAATGTGGTTCGATTTCGGTTCGGCGTTGGCTTACACGTAGTAAATTAACCAAAAAACAACGGGAATCAAGACCCCAATCGCCGTCATCCACGCGCCTCGACCTTTTATGCCGTTTTTCCCTTTTATCATAAATAAACCCGTGATCGCCAAGAACGCCAACGCGACGGCGAATAAATCGGCGACCCACGTCCAGAGTTTCTTCGGATGGTTGAGGTGGAGGTAGTTCGTTTCGCGGAAGACGGGGCGAGATTTCACTTGCTCGACTTCGGCGGTTCCCTCGAAGGGCTTGGCGCTAATCGTGGCGCTCTCGAAGAAAATGTCGAACGTTTCCGGGTCGGGTCTGAAGAAGCTCGCGATTTCGTCTTCGACGCCGACTTGCGCGGCGATGGAGACCGCGAGCGCGCTATCGACGGCGACGGCGCTATCGACGGGCTCGAACGTCGCGGTCGTTCTATCTATAATATAGTTGGGATTCCAATCGTTGATGTGGTTAACCGCGATGCCCGAGATTGCGTAAATAACGGTGAGCGCGACGGCGAGATAGCCGATGTCGCGGTGGAGGACTCGAATAGTTTTCCGCCATTTCATAAGGGTAAGCTCGATTTGCGTCCAAAAAAAGGAGCCATGCGGGGTTGCATGGCTCCCGAATTGCGGTTAGTTGGAACGGCGTCGGTTATCCGATAACGGCGCCGATTCCGCGGATCTGATATTTCGTTTCGCAGCCGTCGCCGCCGCTCTCGCAGCCGCCTTCGCCGTCGCAGGAGTGTTCCTCGCCATGGTCGTGCGCGTCCTCGGCCGCCGGCTTAACCTTTACTTTGAACACCTCGCCCTGCACGAGCGCGGTTTTGCCTTTCGACTCGATCGGGAAGACGATGACGCCGTCCTCGACTTTAACGCGAATCGATTGGAACTCTTTGTCGCCCGCCACTTCTATCCAGCAGCCCCGATTTTCGCAGACGCCGACAACCGTGCCTTCGATAAGGACTTCCTTACCGACGAATTTCTCGGGTGTTTCCAGAATCGAAGAGATCTTCGTCTTTTCCTTCAGCGTAATCTCTTCGCCGTACTTGTCGCCGCCTTCGGCGAACGCTACGGATACGAATACGATCGCCAAAGCGACCGCGAGGAAACGTTTCGTCATTGCGCTTCTCCTTGCTATGTTGAGATTATGTTAAATAAAACCTTCAATTGTTTATTACAATCAAGGTAATATATAAAACAAAAAAGTAATTTGAAAGATTCAATTTTACCCGTTCTTTTCTTATTTTAATTGGAACGGCAAACGTCGAAGCGGCTGTAGATATTTGGAATAGCAAGACACGAGGAACCCATGGCGAAAGCGTTGGTTATCGATAGCGATATGCGGAGTCGGCGCATTATTGCGAAGTTGCTGAGCGAACGGCACGGCTACGATGTTGTGCAATCCGAAAACGGACGGAAAGCGTTTCCGCAAGTGGTGAGCCATAAGCCGGACCTCATCTTCCTCGACGTGACGCTCCCTTCCTACGACGGGCTGAAGCTCCTTGAGCAAATCCGCGCCAATCAAGCGTTGCGAGAGATTCCCGTCGTCGCGCTTTCCGCGACGACCGAATCGTCCTTTCTCACTAAGCTCGAACAAATCGGCGTGCCCAACGTCGTCCGGAAGCCCTACGACTCGCATAAAACGGTCGAGCAACTCAGAACGGTCGTCGAAGAGTATAAGCGACAGGACGATTTGGAGACCATCGCCCAAAACGCGAAACCGAGCTCGGGACCGAAGCATCAAATCCACAAACAGCCCGTCGTAACGGTGCAAGGGCGCTATAAGGAAGTCTTCGAGTTGATGCGCGGCAGGTGCAAGCTGGATATCGAGAACGCCATCTGGCGCGCCTTCCGGAACGTCGCCGCCGACGAGATCCGACTGGTGAAACTCCGCACGAAACGCGAGATGCCCGAGAACGCGCTCTACACTATTCTCGCCGAGGACGTGAAACAAAAGGGGCAACCCTACACGTTCCGCTTTATGGGCAGCGACAACGGCATCCGTCGGACGGTCTCGAATATGGAGGGCGGGATGCTCAAGAAGATCGACGAGGGACCGCTCGAAACCATTAAGGAAGTTTTCACGGAGGCGGTGAAGGAAATCGGCGAGGCGATGTACACCCGAGGGTCGCAGTTTACTCCGAAGAAGATTATAATGGAACGCCACGTCGAGGACTTCCCGCAGGAGGGCAACCAAACGCCGCTGACGTTTATGAACTCGTTCGGCGAAGTGTTCTATTTCGGGTCGTGGGCGGGTTGGCCCGAGGGCGAAGAACCGGAGGAGAAGGCGGAAGACTAACGCGGCGCCTCCGAGCGCGGTTTTGGAAATTTCGGACTTATTAGTAATTTTTAGGCCTATGGGGGATTTTAATCGGCGACGCCGGGA
>WJMR01000341.1 GCA_014727845.1 Ignavibacteriales bacterium | reverse complement strand
TTGGACGGTTGCATAGAAAGACGACAAATTTACTCTTTTTTTCCGAGCGAACAAACCGACGAATCATCGCGCGCGCCCGTCTCGTCCCTCCGAAACGCGAGCGCCGCCTCTTCGATCGCGGCGAGGACGTATGCCCCGACGACCGCGCCGAACGCGGCGCCGGTGGCAATGGCGAGCGGCTTGGAGTAGTCGTACGCCCCGAGGGTCGCGCCAAACGCGTCCGCGGCGAGGAAGGCGACGACGGCGAACACAAGCGACTCGCGCGGTTTGCGGAATCGTGCGCCGAGAGCGAGCGCAAACGCGGAGGCGAGGAACGCGCCGAGATAGATCCCCGCGCACCTCGCGCAAACGAGCGTCGGTTCGCCCGCGATTACTAATAGCTTTGCCGGATCTTGATGACAGACGACGCCGTAAGGGAACGAGAGGACGGGCGCGAGCGCCGCGGCGCCGAGCCAAATCGAGGGCGCGACGAAGCCGACGATCCACGCCGCCAACGACGCGACGACGAGGGCGCGGAGCGTTGTTATCCGCCGAGCGAGCGCGGCGTTAGTCGGGCGCATAGAGGTAAATCGCCGACGGGGTAAGCGCTGCGATCCGCTCGCCGAGAAAGAGGGCGCCGACGAACGACTCGTCGATCGGCTCGAGGTCGAGGAGCCGGGGATTCCGGTCGGGCGTTTCGAGATCGGCGAGATAAAGCGTACGCTCGGCGACCAGCAGCACGCGCGCTTCCTTCCGTTCCGCTATGGAGAACTCGACGCGGACGTCGAGAGCGGGCTCGGGAAGCGCGACGACCAACTCGCCGCCGCCGAACGGATTGAACGCGAGGAGACGCTCCCCGTCGATCACGAGGACGAAACGGTTGCCGTAAGTTTCGAGATCGACGGGATCGACGAGAGCGTAGGCGCCGTCTCGGTGATCGCCGAACGCGTCCTTAAACTCTCCGTCGAATCCGAATTTCATAACGCGTCGGTTCTCCGCGTCCAGCGCGTAGAGGTCGCCCATCGGGGAGACGGCGCACCCGACGAGGTAACCGAACTCGATATCGGCGAGGTAATCGCCGGAGCGCTCGCCGACATAACGGAGCTTGCGGTCGAAGAGTTGAACGCGACGATTGTTCCGGTCGGCGACGAATACGTTGAGCGTCGAGGCGTCCACGTCGAACGGATCGTCGAAGTAGCCGGGCTCCCACCCAAAGCCGTCGCCGCTCGCGACAACATCGCCTTTGCCGTCGATCGCGAAAACGTTGTCGGCGCCGGCGTCGGCGACGTAAAAAAGATCGTTTTGGAACTCGAACGCGGTCGCGTCTTGGAAATCGCCGATCCGCTCGACGACGCGGTAGGTTTGGCTATGCGCGACGACGGCGAGGAACGCGGCGGCGAGGGCGGCGTGTTGTGCGATTGTTCGGAATTTTCGTAACATTGCGTAGGCGAAAATAAACATTATCCAAACTAACCACCAAAAACAAGCGGTCGCCGTGCGAATCGCCGAACGATATCCGAAATCTTGTCTCGTCGCGAGAACGACTATTATCGCGCTCGTCCTCGGCGCGATCGTCGAATTTCTCGACCCCTTGCCGCGCCACCTTCCGACCCCCTCGACCGTGTGGGACGCGGCGGCGGAACTATGGCGCGACTACGATCTGATTTATCAAATCGGCGCGAGTTTTGTTGAAGTCTATCTCGCGCTGTTCGTCGGCTACGCCGCGGCGCTCCTCCTTTCGCCCGCGGTTGGCGCGGCTCGCGAGCGATATCGGATTTGGTTCGGCGTCTTTCGGATAGATCGCTTTCTCGTATTCGCGGCGTTGTTCGGGGTCGTGTTCGCGCAGTGGTTCCCTTCGTCGGATTGGGCGACGTTCGCGTATCTCGCGGTCGTCGGCGCGTTGGCGATTTCCTCGGCGGGGGTCGAGGACGTCGAGCGCTTCGACGCGGCGTATCTCGACGCGGCGACGACGCTGGCGCCTTCGAGCGCGAACCTTGCGGGCAAGACGCTCCGCTCGTATTTGAAATTATCCTTAACCAAGCGGATCGTCGAGGCGCACGAGCCGCTGTGGGCGTTGGCGCTCTTCGTCGAGTTCGCGAGGGGCGAGCCGAACGGCGCGGGATATATGATCGCCGAGGCGACGCGGTTATGGAACCCCGCGTACGTCTTCGCGGCGGTTTTCGCGACGCTCGTCGTCGCGCTTATCGGCGCGGCGGGAACGCGGGCGCTCAAACGATTGTTATACGTCGAGGCGTAGATGAACGGCACAAGCGAGCTTAAGGCGGAGAACATCGTCGCGACACGGTCGGCGGCGTTTCTCTACGAACGACGGATCGTCAAAGGCGCGTCGTTAACGATTCGCGGCGGCGAGCGCGTCGCGGCGGTCGCTCCGTACGGCGCGGGCAAGACGACGCTCTTGGCGGCGTTGGCGGGTTTGCTTCCGATTTCCTCCGGTTCGCTGACGCTCGACGGAACCCCCTACGCGGCGCCGACGGGCGACGTCGCGCTGATTCCCTCCACTCCGTCCTCGTTCCCGTGGATGAACGCTCGCGAGAACGTCGAGTTCGCCTTAAAGGCGACGGGCGTCGAATCCGAGGCGCGCGAGGCGAAAGCCGACGAGGCGTTGAAGATTGTCGGGTTGGAGGGATACGAGTTTCACACGCCCGACAACGCGAGCGTCGGATTCCGTTTCCGAATCGCCCTGGCGCGCGCGGTCGCCGTCGATCCGAAATTCATCCTGCTCGACGAACC
>WJMR01000340.1 GCA_014727845.1 Ignavibacteriales bacterium | reverse complement strand
GCTTTGGACGTCGAGCATCCGCTCGCGGTCCATCGTTTCGTAGTGTTCGTTCCAGATCATCGCCGAGGGCGTTGGGTGTCGGAAATCGGCGCGCTCGGCGCCGCGCGTTTACGAAACGAATATACCAATTTTCGCGGAGCGCGGAAACGTACCCCTCCGAGTCGTATAATCGCCGCGCCCGCCCGTCCGATGTCGAATAAAAAAGTCGTCCGCCGCCCTATCAAACGGCGATCCCTATCGAGACGGCGGACGTTTGTTCGCGCGCGAAACTTCAGGCGCGCCGCGCCTCCCCCGAGACGCGTCGAGCTCCCACGCCCGTTATTTTCCTACGATTTTCACGATCAAACGATCCTCGGCGAGTCGATCGACGACCGAATCACAGAACGAACCGAAGACGATCTGCATCGTCGCATAGGCGTTTCCTCCCGTATTGGCGTTTGCTATCCATACTGTGGCGCCCGTTTCGGCGTCGTACATCGTCGCGCTGAAAACGGCCCACGGCAAGTTGTATTTTCTTCCCTCTACGCTATAGGTTTCCGACGTTGCGGAGGCGGATCCGCTGTAGGATCCCCCGTAGGATCCCCAGTGGAAATGGCCCCTGGTTTCGGTTTCGGTTTCGGTTACCTTTTTATCGGGAGTAAGCGCCACGGTCTCGACGCCTGCGTCCGTCGGCGTAATTTCAAGATACGCCTCGATCTTATTCTCCTTAAGAATAAGGGCCGCCTCTTCCTCCGAAATCTCCCTTGTGGGGGGAAAAAGATTCGAGCCGGGGATCGCGTCGATTCCGGCTTCGCGAAAGGACTCGACCATTCGATTCTCGAGTTGTAAACGTGTCTCAAGGTTTGGGACGTCGGCGACGACGAGTAGTCGTGTGAACTTCTGTCCGCGATAGGCGGGATCGACGAACGACGTCATCCGCGTCGCGGCGCAACCGAAAAGCCCCAAGGCGAGGATCGCCGCGAGGAAATGGAACGTTCGTTGGCTCATAGTTCTCTCCTATTAGGTGATCGATTAGTGAACGACGGCGGAAACGTACGGCGGGAGGGCGGGTAAAATCCCTTCATTGGATGACGTTTTTTCCCCGATCCGACGGAAAACTCTCTTGTATCGACGTATATTATATAGATAGGTACTCGTCTCGGAGGGTTTGCCGTCTTGCTTTCAAACGGGGATAGCGCTATCTTAAACGACGTATTTTTTGTGGCGGATTTTTAACACACTCACTAAACAGCGAAATTTATGGCGGATACTTCGGATTTCCGGAACGGACTTATTATACGCTTTAAGAACGATCTTTATTCGATCGTCGAGTTTCAGCACGTGAAGCCGGGCAAAGGGGGCGCGTTTGTACGGACGAAGGTGAAGAACATGCGCACGGGTCAGGTGCTCGACAACACGTTCCGCGCGGGCGAGAAGGTTGACGTGGTGCGGGTCGAGCGGAAGAAATACCAATACCTCTATCCCGACGGCGAGTTTTTGATGTGTATGGACACCGAGACGTACGACCAGATACCCGTTTCGGCGGAGGTCTTCGGCGATCAGCGGCAATTCCTCAAGGAGAGCGACGAGGTGGAGCTGCTGATGAGCGGTTCGGAGATCGTTAACGCGGAGATAGCGCCGCACGTGAATTTGGAGGTAACGGAGACCGAGCCGGGATTGCGCGGCGACACGGCGACGAACGTGACGAAACCGGCGACGCTCGAGACGGGCGCGGTGGTGAGCGTTCCGTTGTTCGTCGATAAAGGCGACGTTATCCGGGTGGATACTCGCACGGGCGACTACATCGAGCGCGTGAAGAAATAACCATTATATCGGAAGGACCCTTCGATGGATCTGACGCAAATCAGGAAATTGATAAAGATGGTGGACGAGAGCTCCATCGCCGAGTTCGTTATCGAGGAAGAACAGACGAAGATTAAGATCCGGAAACCGGGCGCGAACCAATCCGCGCAGGCGTTCGTCCCCCCGCCGCCGGTCGCTCTCCCGAGCGCGCCGCAGGGAGCGCCCGCCGAGGCGCCGAAAGCCGAGGAACCCGCCGAAGAGAAAGGGCACGTCGTCGGCGCGCCGATGGTGGGAACGTTCTACGCCGCCCCCGCTCCCGACGCCGATCCGTTCGTGAAAGTCGGCGATCGCGTCGCCGTCGGGCAGACGCTCTGCATCGTCGAGGCGATGAAGCTGATGAACGAAATCGAGTCGGACGTTAACGGCGTGATTAAGAAAGTTCTCGTCGAGAACGCGAAGCCCGTCGAATACGGGCAGCCGCTGTTTCTCGTCGATCCCGCATAACGAGAGGTCGCAGTGTTTTCCAAGATTCTTATCGCCAACCGCGGCGAGATCGCCCTTCGCGTTATCCGTACTTGCAAAGAGATGGGGATTAAAACCGTCGCGGTCTATTCCGAAGCCGACGCGAACACGCTTCCCGTCAAGTTCGCGGACGAAGCCGTCTGCGTCGGACCGCCGCCGAGCAAAGAGAGCTATCTCAACGTGCCGCGCATCATCTCCGCCGCGCAAATTACGGGCGCGGACGCGGTGCATCCGGGTTACGGGTTTTTAGCCGAGAACGCGCACTTTTCGGAAGTGTGCGAAGAGGCGGGCTTAAAATTCATCGGACCCTCGCCGAAGATGATCAACCTGATGGGCGACAAAGCGGCGGCGAAAAAGACGATGCGCGACAGCGGCGTCCCCGTCGTGCCCGGTAGCGACGGCGTGATCGACGACGTGAAGGAAGCCAAGGCGCTCGCCAAAGAGATGGGGTTCCCCGTGATGGTGAAAGCCAGCGCGGGCGGCGGCGGCAAGGGGATGCGCGTCGTCTGGGACGAGTCGAAGTTCGAGAACCTCTTCAACGCCGCGCGCTCCGAAGGCGAGAATTTCTTCGGCAACCCGGAAGTCTATATCGAGAAGTTCGTCGAGCAGCCGCGCCACATCGAGATTCAAGTTCTCGGCGATCGGCTCGGGCATTACTATCACTACGGCGAGCGCGATTGCTCGATTCAACGTCGGCACCAGAAGCTCATCGAGGAGGCGCCGAGTCCGTTCGTGGACGCCGAGTTGCGCGAGAAGATGGGCGACGCCGCCGTGCGGGCGATCGAGGCGATCGACTACGAGGGCGCGGGCACGATCGAGTTCTTGGTCGATAAGCACAAGAATTTCTACTTCATGGAAATGAACACGCGGATCCAAGTCGAGCACCCCGTCACCGAGATGGTGTACGACGTCGATCTTATCAAGCAACAGATTAAAGCCGCCGCGGGCGAGGCGATCGACGCGCCGCCGGATTGGCTGATGGGGCACGCGATCGAGTTCCGCATTAACGCCGAGGATCCCGAGAACGACTTCCGCCCTTCGCCGGGCACGGTCGAGTCGTTGAACATTCCGGGCGGCTTCGGCGTCCGCGTCGATTCGCACGTCTATCAGTCCTACGCCATTCCGCCGCATTACGATTCGATGGTCGCCAAGCTTATCGTCTGGGGAAAGAATCGGGAGAACGCCGTCGCCCGCGCCAAACGCGCGCTCGAGGAGTACGTGATCGAGGGCGTCAAGACGACGATCCCGTTTCACCTGCTGGCGATCGAGGACGAGCGGTTTGTGCGCGGCGAGTTCGACACGTCGTTTTTAGATCGATACCTTAAATAATTTGACGCGCGTTTGAACGGCGCGCGAGGAGAAGCGAGATGAACATTCCCGAAAATCTGAAATACACCAAAGAGCACGAATGGGTGGACGTTAAAGAGGGCGTCGCCGTCGTCGGCGTAACCGACTACGCGCAGGGCGAACTCGGCGACGTGGTGTTTGTGGATATGAACGACGCGGGCGAGACGGTGAGCGCGGGCGACGAGATTGGAAGCGTCGAGGCGGTCAAGACCGTCGGCGAGCTCTACGCCCCCGTCTCCGGCAAAGTCGCCGAGATTAACGAAGCGCTGGAAGACGCGCCCGAGACCGTAAATTCCGATCCGTACGGCGACGGCTGGATGGCGAAGATCGAGATGAGCGAACCCTCGGAATTGGACAATCTTCTCGACGCCGCCGCCTACCGCGAGCTGATCGGGCAATAACGAACCGACTCGCCGTCGGCGCCGCGTCGGCGCCGCGTCGGCGCGGGCGACGAAGATAAGCGAGCCGCATGGGACAGAAAGAAACGATCCTCATTCTTGATTTCGGCTCACAATATACGCAGCTGATCGCGAGGAAAATACGCGAGCACGGCGTCTATTCCGAAATCCATCCCCACACGTTTCCCCTCGAGCGCGTGAAAGCCATGGCGCCGAAGGGAATCGTGCTTTCGGGCGGACCCACCAGCGTTTACGACGACGGCGCGCCGGACGTCGAGGACGCGCTCTTCGATTTGGGCGTTCCGATGCTCGGCGTCTGCTACGGTCTGCAATTAATGAGCCGGAAACTCGGCGGCGTCGTCTCGCCCGCCGAGGACCGCGAGTACGGCAAGGCGACCGTCCGCGTCGTCGGGAAATCCGCGATACTCCAAGGCGTGAGCGAGGAGACGACCGTGTGGATGAGCCACGGCGACCTCGTCGAGAAACCGCCCGAGGGCGCCGTCACCGTCGGCGTGTCCGACAACTCGCCGCACGCCGTCGTCGCCGACGAGGCGAACAAACGATACGGCTTGCAGTTCCACCCCGAAGTAGCCCACACCCCCGAGGGAAAAACCATCCTCCGAAATTTCCTCTTCGACGTGTGCGGATGCGCCGGCGATTGGACGCCCGCGAGCTTCGTCGAGGAGACGATCGAAACCGTACGCGCGCAAGCGCCCGAGGGGAACGTCATCCTCGGGTTGAGCGGCGGCGTGGATTCGACCGTGGCGGCGGGCTTGTTGGAACGCGCCTTCGGCGAGCGGCTCCACTGCATCCACGTGGATAACGGGCTGATGCGTCTGAACGAAAGCGCGCAAATCGTCGAGGAGATGCGGCGGAGTTTCCCGGAAATGCGCCTCCGTTTTGTGGACGCCTCGAAGAATTTTCTCCGCGCGCTCGAAGGCGTCGTTGACCCCGAGGAGAAGCGGAAGATTATCGGCAAGGAGTTCATCGACGCGTTCGACCGCGAGGCGGAGAAGATTCCCGACGTCCGATATTTGGCGCAGGGAACGCTCTACCCCGACGTCATCGAGTCGGTGAGCGTGAAGGGAAAATCCCACACCATTAAGTCGCACCACAACGTCGGCGGTTTGCCCGAGACGATGAAGCTCGAATTAATCGAGCCGTTGCGCGAGCTTTTTAAGGACGAGGTTCGCCGCGTCGGTCGGGATTTAGGCGCGCCCGAAAGTTTGATCGGCCGGCATCCGTTCCCCGGACCCGGTTTGGGCGTTCGCGTGCTCGGCGAGATAACCGAGGAGCGACTGGAAGCGTTGCGCCGCGCCGACGACGTGTACATCCGCGCGATAAAAGACGCCGGAATATACGACGAGATTTGGCAGGCGTTCGCCGTGCTGTTGCCCGTTCGCACCGTCGGGGTGATGGGCGACGCGCGGACTTACGAGAACGTGATCGCGTTGCGCGCGGTGGTTTCCTCGGACGGGATGACCGCCGACTGGTATCGGCACGATCACGAATTCCTGGCGGACGTTTCCAATAAGATTATCAACAGCGTCAAGGGAGTTAACAGGGTGGTGTACGACGTCAGCTCGAAGCCGCCCTCGACGATCGAATGGGAATAGAGCGGCGCGGCGAGGAATACGAATTGGAGGCGAAACTGAAGAGCGCCTCGAAGTACGAGTCGGAGGGCAAACTGCTTCACGCGGTGCAAGTCTATCTGGATCTCGCGCGCCGATATCCCGACGTCCCCGATTCGGAGTATCGTTTGACGACGCTCTACGAGCGTATGGGAAACCCCGACGCGGCGACGCGGTTGGTCGAGGATATTCTCGAGCGTCGGGGCTCGGAGCGGGAACCGCGACTGTTCGCGGCTCACTACTATTATAAGAACGAGATGTGGCGCGAGACGCTGGAGACTTTGACGCCGATCTCGCTCGTGGACGAGCCGACGGCGGCGTTCTTCGCGGGGGACGCCAACCACAAGCTCGGCAACTACGAGGAAGCCGAACGCCTCTTCGTGGAATACGTTCGCCGCGAGCGACAATCCCCGTTGGTGAAGGAGGCGCGACAGGCGTTGGCGCGACTGGCGATGCGCGACAAGCGATACGACGAGGCGACGAAGCACCTCAAGGAAGCCGAGCGCCTCGCCCCCGACGATTTTACGACGCACAAACTCTACGCGGCGTGCTACTACGCTCAGGATATGATTCGTCACGCGCTCGACGCCGTTCTCCGCGCGTTGAAGCTCGACGCCGACGACCGCTCGCTCCACGAATTGGCGGGAACGGTTATGCTCAAGGCGGGCGAATACGAGCGACTCGAAGCCCTGACGTTTAAGTACATCTCGACGCACGAGGCGTCCGCGCAAATCTATTTGAATCTCGGGCTCGCCTCGCTCCGGCTGGAGAAATACAAAGAGGCGGAGACGTATTTGACGACGGCGCTCTCGATCGACCAATCGAACGAACGCGCCGGCGCGGCGCTCAAAGAAGTAACGAAACTCCTCAAAGAGAAATTTGCGGACGGCGGACGGTAGGCATGGCGAAAAAGATATTGATAGTCGCGGCGGCGCTTCTCGGTTCTATTGTAGCGCAGGAGCGATTGGACGACGACGAAATTCGCGAGCTCTATCGCGCTTCGACCGAGGCGTTCGAACGCGCGGAGTGGCAAACCGCGCTCGACGGCTTTCACCTAATCGAGGCGCAACGCGACGAGCGAATACTGAAGGACGCCGCGACGGTGATGGCGGCGAAGACGCAGCTTCGGATGGGACTACTGTGGGACGCCGAGTTCGCGCTGGAAACGTTTTTAGAGAAGAAGCCGAACCACCCGCTCGCCGACGAGGCGGCGACGACGCTGGCGAACGCCTACGCAAAAGGCGAGAAGTACGAGCTCGCGTTGGATATGCTGTTTCTGGCGGCGGCCTCGGAGGATTCGGCGACGGCGACGCGCGCCAAATCGCTCGCCGAGCGTTTGATCTTCGAGCGATTCGATCCGACGGGACCCGACGACGAAATATTCCGAGGGCGGGCGGAGAGCTTGGCGCCGTTCATCTTCCTCGTCGTCGGCAAGGCGCACTTGGCGAACGGGAGAGTGGACGAGGCGAAGCGGACGTTCCGCTACGTGGTCGAGCGGTTTCCGGAAACGCCCGAGAGCGGCGAGGCGGCGAAGCTGGAGGCGCTTGATTATTCCGAAGTGGATCGGGCGAGCGAGACGGCGCCGGACGCGCCCGTCGTGCTGGCGCTGGTTCCGCTGAACTCGAGCGCGGCGCACGAGGCGTTGGCGGGCGTCAAGTTCGCGTTCGATTTGCATAACCGTCGCAACCCGCGCTCGACGGCGTTGGTCGTCGAGAACACGTTGCGGGATTCGTCGATAATCGTCGAGATCGCGAACCGATGGAAAAACGACCCCTCGGTGGTGGCGATCGTCGGTCCGCTTTTTAGCGACGAGACGGCGTGGGCGGCTCGGGCGTTCGCGGACGCGGGCGCGCCGATGATCACGCCGACGGCGACCGACGCGAGCTTGGCGCGGTCGTACCCGAACCTCTTCCAAGCCAACCCCTCCTTCGAGGTGCGGGGCAAGGCGTTGGCGCAATACGCGTATTTGAAAATGGAGACGACGCGCGCCGTCGCGTTCGCCGCGGACGAGGGGTATTCGGCGGAATTGAGCCGAGCGTTCGTCGATGAATTCGCGCGGCTCGGCGGAACGATATGCGCCGAAGGCGTCTATCCGGAGGATTCGATGAACGTCTCGCCCCACGCCGCCGAATTGTCGGGCGCGCTCGACACGACGCAGGCGGTTTTCGCGCCGATCTCCGACGTACGGAAAACCTCGCCGATCCTCTCGGCGTTGTCGTTGCGTTGGTTCGGCAAGCGTCCCGGGCAGACGCTCCTCGCCAACACGGATTGGATGGACGGGAAGGGATTCGAGATCGCGCCGGCGATTATGGACAGCGTCGTGCTCGTTTCGGATTACTTTATCGACGAGGACGACCCCGAGGTGCGCGATTTGAAGCGGCGCTTCCGCGAGACGACGGGCGTGACGATGGGACGCGCGGCGTTCTACGGCTACGACGCGACGCAGTGTTTGCTCGAGGCGATCGGCGCGCGGGGGGCGTCGCGCGCGAGCGTTCGTCGCGGATTGACGAGCGGCGTCCGATTTCGAGGCGTGCACAACGATCTGGATTTCAACCCCGAGCGCGTTAACCAATGCGTCAACATCGTCGTGTATCGCGAGGGATTATTC
>WJMR01000339.1 GCA_014727845.1 Ignavibacteriales bacterium | reverse complement strand
GTGTCGGGGAGCATAGTCGAATCCGTAACGGCGAGAGAGTCCGAAACAATGAGGGAATCCGCCGCGGCGAGGGAATCGCCACCGAGATTCAAGAGCGAATCGGCGGCGCGCACGGAATCCTCGATCGCTTGGAGCGAGTCTTGAATCGCTTGGAGCGAGTCTTGAATCCGTTGCTTTTTTTCCTCCCGATCCCGCTTATAAACGTCGAGCTTCTCCATCACGACGAGTGAATAGTCGGAGTGCTTGTATCGCAGGAGAAGCGTGTCATACACCGCCGCCGCGGAATCGTTTAACGCAAGTTTTTCCTCCAATATCCACCCCGCCGTATAGAGAGATTTTGCGGCGTAATCGGATTCGGGATAGAGTCGATACGTTTCAAAGAACGTGGCGAGCGCCGAATCGTAGCGTTCGTTTAGGTAGCTGTTCTCCCCTTCGACGAACAAATCCTCGGCGGGATCGTAATCGAAATCCACGAGCGGCTTGCCGATTTTCGTCGCCGCCGCGTTAACGATCCGCTCGTCGGGAAAGTTTTCGTAGATGTATTCGAACAGACTGTCGGCTTCATCCTCGCGATCCATCGTAAGGTAGTAGCTACCGAGGGCGTACATCGTTGACGCTTGATATTTGGTACCGGGATAGTCGTCGAGGATTATCCGATAGTAGTGGCGCGCCGAATCGGGGATATCCAACTCGGTAAAGAATAGGTTTCCAAGCTCGTACGCCGCACGCACCTTGAGCGTAACGATGGTGTCTTTCTCCATCGTCGGCATTTGCGGTTTTGGTCCGGGACCTTCGTCCATCTCCCCTCCCGCTTGGTCGAATCGTCCTTGGTCTCTTCCGTCGGGGGATCGTCGATTTTGCCCGCCTCCGTCGTCGCGCCCGTCGTCGCCGAACGCTTCTTCCTGCTCGCGCTTCGCGGCGTAGAGCGCGCTATCCTGCGCCCATTGGAGGGAATCTTGTAAGAACGTCGTCGAATCGTTCAGATAACGAAGATCTCGATCTCGCTCGTCGAACGTTTCCCGCAACTCGAAATAGTTTTTAAAGAGTCGTTGTTTCTCGCGGATTAAATACACGTAGTCCTCGCCGGCGGTCGCTCGCAAGGCGCCGTTGTAGTAGGCGTAGGCGCTGTCGTAGTTCTGAAATTCCTTCTCGAACAACTCGCCGATCTCGTATTTAATGTCGCCGCGAATCTTCGATCTCGTAAAGGTGGTGTCCGCCTCATAGAGGGTTTGATACGCCTCGTCGTAGCGTCCCATCTCTCGTAGCGTTCTGCCGAGCTCCACCCCCACGAGGTCGCGCGCCTCCTCGTATTTCAACTCCTCGTCTAAAAACGTCAGCGTCTCGCGCGCCTCTTCGTAATCGCCCACTCTCCGCTTCATACGGGCGTAGCTAATATTGGCGTCCAGATCGAGTTGATACGGCGGACTGAAATCGAGAACGCGTCGGAACGCCTCCGCCGCTTCGTCGAAACGTTCCAGCTCCCGATAGAGTTCGCCGACGCGATACGTCGCGTACGCCTTCACGGTCTCGTCCTCGGCGTACTCGAACGCCCGTAAACATCGATCGACGGCGGTTTCGTAGTCCTTCAATCTAATGTAGAGCTTCGCCTCTTGAACGTACGTCTCCGTCAGCAACTCCTCGTCGTCCTCGGTCGCGTCCTCGCGCACGCCTTCGAGCAACTCAATCGAGCGATCGGCGTCCCCCAGTTGCATAAGGGTTTTGGCGATCCACAACCGCGTCTCCAGTCGGAGTTCGCTCTTTTCTTGCGTGGCGAGAAGTTCGCGAAACTTCCGCTCGGCTTTGGGGAAATTATTCTGGTAGTAGTAACTCTTGCCGACGATCAGCAGGGCGTCGTCAACGTACGAACTCTCTTGATGAAACTGGAGAAGGTCGGAACATTTCTCGATCACCGCGTTGAACTTCTGGCTCGTTCCCGACTCGAGCCCTTTAGGATAGGGATTAAACGGATCGGGCTGCGTGGTTCGCGCCTCCCCCTCCGCCTCCTCGAAGATGGTGGTAATGTTGTAGAAGAGATTATAGTACGCGGTAAAGTCCGTCCACTGTTCGCCGGCAAATTCGCCGACCGCGCAGGAGGCGACGAACGTCGAGACGAATAATAGAACGAGCGCGTTGCCGCGCGCGCGTCGCTTATGGACCATAGCCAAGCTCCAAATCGCTAAAGAGCGTCGGGACCCGCCTCGTCGGTGCGAATGCGGATCGCGTCTTGCACGTCGGATATAAAAATCTTGCCGTCGCCCACTCGTCCCGTCTTGCCGGCGCGGAGAATCGCGTCAACCGCCGCGTCGAGCAAACCGTCGTCAACGACGATCTCCAATTTGATTTTCGGCGCGAACTCGACTTGATACTCCGCGCCGCGATACGTCTCCGTGTGCCCCTTCTGCCTGCCGTAACCGCGCACCTCGAGGATCGTCATGCCGCGCACGCCTTCTTCGGCGAGCGCCTCCTTTACGTCGTCAAGTTTGAAGGGACGGATAACGGCTTCGATTTTTTTCATAGCGAACGTTCTCTTCGCTCCTAATTTTTCCCGTGGCAGTGTTTGTACTTCTTACCGCTACCGCACGGGCAGGGGTCGTTTCTCCCGACCTTCGGTTGATCGCGGACGACCGTCTGTTGCTTCCGCGGCGGGCCTTGCGAGGCGGCGCGCCCTCCCGCGCGCATGCCGATGTTCGCCGCCGTTTGCTTCGTTTCCACCATACCGGAACGCGACCGACGCCGACGCTCCATTTCCTCCTCGGGAGAGACGGGAACGAACTTGAAACAAAAGCTCACCGTATCGTTTCGGATCTGCCCGAGTAGCTCGACAAACATCCGATACGCCTCGGCTTTATACTCGATCAGCGGATCCTTCTGCCCGTAGGCGCGCAAACCGATGCCCTCCTTGAGATCGTCCATCTCGCGGAGGTGTTCCTTCCACTTGTTGTCGATGGTGCTCAACGCGGAGAATCGCTCGATGCGCGCCATCAACTCGGAACCAATGTGCTCTTCTTTCCGATTGTAAAAATCCTTCGCCGCCTCGACGATCTTATCGGCGACGCCGTCCTTGCCGAGCGTTTGGAATTCCTCGGGCGTCATCTTCACGTCGGTGAGCAACCGAAGTCGAACTTCTTCGAGTAGCGCGTCGATCTCGGCCGACTCGTAGAACCGCTCGACCAACTCTTCGACGAACTCCTCGAGCAGATCGAACACTTCGCCTTTGAGGCGCTCGCCCTTGAGCGCGCGGCTACGACGATCGTAGATAACCTCGCGTTGCTGGTTCATCACGTCGTCGTATTCGAGGAGACGCTTGCGGATGGCGAAGTTGTTCTCCTCGACCCGCTTCTGCGCGCGCTCGACCGACTTGGTGACCATCTTGTGCGAGATGACCTCGCCCTCCTCGACGCCGAGCCGTTCCATAACGCCCGCGATGCGCTCGCTTCCAAACAGACGCATCAAATCGTCTTCGAGCGACAGATAAAAGATCGACTCGCCCGGATCGCCCTGACGCCCCGACCGTCCGCGAAGCTGGCGATCGATGCGGCGCGACTCGTGCCGCTCGGTGCCGAGGATGAACAGACCGCCTCGGTCCCTTACGCCGGCGCCGAGTTTAATGTCCGTGCCGCGACCCGCCATATTCGTGGCGATGGTGACCGCGCCCGCCTCGCCCGCGTGCGCCACCACCTCCGCCTCGCGTTGGTGCTGCTTGGCGTTGAGCACGTTGTGCGGCGTTCCGCGGCGCTTCAGCATTCGGCTAATCGTCTCGGAAACTTCGACGCTCGTCGTGCCGACGAGAATAGGCCTGCCCTCGTTGCGGATCTCGTCGATCTTATCGGCGACGGCGTTGTACTTCTCGCGCTTGGTGCGATATACTTGATCCTCGTTGTCCGCGCGCGCGATCGGTTTGTTCGTCGGCACGACGACGACTTCGAGCTTGTAAATCTCGAAGAACTCGCCCTCCTCGGTTTCGGCGGTGCCCGTCATACCGGCGAGTTTATGATACATCCGAAAATAATTCTGAAGCGTAATCGTCGCGACCGTCTGCGTGTCGCGCTCCACCTTCACGTTCTCCTTCGCCTCGATGGCTTGGTGCAAGCCGTCGGAATACCGCCGCCCCGGGAGCACGCGGCCCGTGAACTCGTCCACAATGGCGATCTTGCCGTCCTCGGTGATCACGTAGTCGTCGTCGAGTTGGAAGAGAGAGAACGCCTTGAGTAGCTGGTGCAACGTGTGGATGCGATCGCTCTTGACGGAGTATTCTTGGTAGAGTTTGTCCTTCCGCTCGCGTTTCTCTTCTTCGGAAAGCGAGGGGTCGTTCTCGAACTTGCTCACCTCCTCGCCGATGTCGGTCAGCACGAAGAAGTCCGCGTCGCCGCCGCTGTACTTGGCGAGTTCCTCGCGCCCCTTCTCGGTCAGGTCGATTTGGTGGTTCTTCTCGTCGATGACGAAATAGAGCTCGTCGTCGATGATGTGCATGTACTTGCCCTTCTCGCGAAGGTACTCCAGCTCGGTGTCCTGCTGAAGTTTTTTATATTCCGGATCGCTGAGCGCCTTGAGCAACTGTTTGCTCTTCGGGGCGCCTCGATGCGCGCGAAGAAGGAGAACGCCCGCCTCTTTCCGCGCCTCCCGGTCGTGGGCGGCGTCGGAATCGAGAATCTTCTTGGCTTCTTGGATGAGTCCCGCGACGAAGTTATTCTGCAACTGCACGAGCCGCTTCACGCTGGGCATCATCTTGGAGAACTGCTGATCGTCCACGTCCACCGCGCCCGAGATGATGAGCGGCGTTCGCGCCTCGTCGATCAACACCGAATCGACCTCGTCCACGATAGCGAAGTGGTGACCGCGTTGCACTTGGTTCTCGGCGTCGATCGCCATGTTATCGCGGAGATAATCGAAGCCAAACTCGTTGTTGGTGCCGTAGGTGACGTCGCAGACGTACTCCTTCTTGCGCTCTTGCGGATTCATCTTCGAGAGGATGACGCCGACGGTCAATCCGTGGAAACGGAAAACCTCCCCCATCCACTCGGCGTCGCGTTGGGCGAGGTAGTCGTTGACGGTGACGAGGTGCGCTCCTTTACCCGCGAGCGCGTTAAGATAAAGCGGGAGCGTCGCGACGAGCGTCTTGCCCTCGCCCGTCGCCATCTCGGCGATCTTTCCTTGGTGCAACACCACGCCGCCCATCAGCTGCACGTCGTAGGGCACCATGTTCCACTCGACCTTGCTCCCCATCACGGTCCAGCTCTTACCCACCAAGCGCTCGCAGGTCGCCTTAACAACGGCGAACGCCTCGGGCAGAATCTCGTCGAGCGTTTCCTCGACTCGCTCGTTCCAGTCCTCCTCATGCTCCTCGAGCTCGTCGTGCAACGCAAGCGAATCGTAATCCTCGTCCGAGCGGAGCGTCTCTTGTATCCGCTCGATTTCGACGGTAATCTCCTTCGCGTCCTCGGCGATTCGCTCCTTGAACTCCCGCGTCTTCTCGCGTAGCTCGTCGTCCGTGAGGTTTTTAATCTTCTCGTATTCTTGGTTTATTTCCTCGACGACGGGCTGTAGCGCCTTGATGTCGTGATCCTTCTTATCGCCGAATATTTTCTTAATTACTTGAAGCATTCGTGCGGCTCCGATTTACGTATGTAGCCCAATTATATCGCGGTCTTGCGCGGTTTCTATCTTTTAAACATAGACGATTAAGTTAGCCAAAGCCCCCCCAACATGCAACGAACTTAGGCATGCAACGAACTTAGGAGCGGTAATCCGCGCTCTCGTTATGATAGACGCGCGCGGTGGCGGTAAGTTCCTTCCATTTGTTAGGGATTTCGACGAGCGGGAATTCCGTTGGAAAGGCAATGAAGCGTTCCGAAGCCCCAGACCGTATCGACCGCATGCACGCCGACGATTTCTCGATCGGGAAGCGCCTCCGCCAACACGCCAAGCGCGATACGATCTGCGGGATCGTTGAACGTCGGGACGAGCAGGCGATCGCGCGTAAAGTGAAAATTCGCGTAACTCGCCGGCAGTCGGACTCCCTCGAAGCGAAGCGGCGCGGGCGAGGGAAGTCGGAGAATCTCGGGACGCGAACCGTCGGCGAGACGAGCGTCCGCGAGGCGTTCGAGATTCGCCGAGAGCGGCGCGTGGTTCTCGTCGGTCGAGTCCGCCGTCGCCGCCGCGATCGTTCCCGGCGCGACGAACCGCGCGCAGTCGTCCACGTGCCCATGCGTGTCGTCCCCGACGATTCCCGCCTCGAGCCAAATCGTTTTCTCGACGCCGAAACGTTCCTTAAAAATTCGCTCGTAGTCGGCTTGTGTCGCGCCCGAGTTGCGGACTTGCGTCGTCGGATCGAGCAGGCACTCCTCCGTAACGAGCGCCGCGCCCGCGCCGTCGAAATCTATCGCGCCTCCCTCGAACGTGAATCGCTCGCCTCGGAGGGTCGGTTTCTCGACGACGTCGCCGAATCGCTCGGCGAGCGCCGAGCCCGCCGCGTCGTCCAGGCGCCAATTGTCG
>WJMR01000338.1 GCA_014727845.1 Ignavibacteriales bacterium | reverse complement strand
GACGCCGACGACGTGGCGCAAGAAACGTTGACGGCGATGTATTCATATCTGCCGACGTTCCGATTCGATTCGTCGTTTTCGACCTGGCTCTATCGGGTCGTTTCGACGCGCGCTATTTCCGCGATCAGAAAGCGCGACGTGCGACGCGCCGCCTCGCTGGATGAGGACGAAGCGTCGGCGAAGTCGGCGAGCGAGGACGTCGCCAAATCGATCGACGATAAGAACCGGTTGGCGCGGGTGGACGAGCTACTCCAAACGCTGCCCGAGAAACAACGCGAGGCGTTCGCGATGAGACACTACGAAGAATTGTCGTACGAAGAAATGTCGGAATTGACGGGCAGAACCGTCGGCGCGCTGAAGGCGAACTACCATCACGCGCTACAGAAATTAATCGCGATGACGGAGGACGAGCGATGATAAACAATCACGAAATAATCCGATACCTCGACGGCGATTTGGACGCTTACGAACGCGCCGCGTTCGAGCGGTCGTTGCGGGATTCCGACGAGTTGCGGGCGCGCGTGGAGCGGAAGCGCGACGCGAGCGAAGCGCTGAAACGGCTCGGCGCGTTCGATCCGGGCCGGGATTTCGCCGCCCAAGGCGTGGCGAGGTTCCGAGCGCGACAAGCGCGAAGCGTGGAGCGGAACGAACGAGAGCTCGGCGGGTGGCGCTTCGGCGCGATTACCGCCGTCGCCGCGACGATCGCCTTCTTCACGATCCTGCCGACGCTCGACGCCGATACGTCCGTCGAGATCGCGACGAACGCGTTGACAACGACGACCGCCGAGACGGCGATCGAGACGATCCTCGACGAGGCGGATCTCGAAGCGGTCGAGTTGCCGGCGGCTTACGAAAGCTCCGACGTCGCCTATTCGACGAGCGAAGAATCGAGCGCGCTCGCCGCGTCCGGCGCCGTGGAGAACGACGAGGAGTTGGCGGAACTCTACGCCTCCGTCGCGCCGGCGTCGGGCGACTTTGTGGAGGTGGGCGTCGGATACGGCTCCGCCGACATCATCGAGACGCTCACGGACGAGGAGCTGGCGTACGTGTACGAAGAATTAAAAGTTAATTAAGGAAAGGGAAGGGCGATGAAAATTCCGACGATCGCCGCGCTGGCGACGCTACTGTTCACGAACGCGTTCGCGCAATTCGGCGACCCGCCGCGCGAAGACCGCGACGACTTGCGCAAGAAGATGGAACTGCTCGAACGCACGCTCCTTATCGACGCGATGGAGATGGACGAGGAGACGACGCTCCGTTTCTTCTCGCGGCGCAAAGAGTATATGGACGAGATGAAGTCGTTGCACGATCGAATCCACGAAAACGATCTCGATCTGAGCGCTAAATTGGAAAATGACGAAGCGCCGGGCGACGGTTACTATAAGAAATACGTCGAATCGACGCTTACGCTCGAAACGGCGGTGGTGACGACTCGGCGAGAGTTCGTGCAATCGCTCGACGATCTTCTCTCTCCCGAGCAGACGGCGAAGTATCTGATGTTCGAGCGAAAATTCCGCCAAGAGTTGCGCGACGCGGTGATGCGTAAACGGCGCGGAGGGCGCGACGGTCGGCGTTAGCGCGCGCGATGGTCGGCGGTAGCGCGATGGTCGGCGGTAGCGCGATGGTCGGCGGTAGCGCGATGGGGAACAAAACCGAGACGATTTGCGTTTAAACCTCGTCGAGCGCCTTGCATTTAAATGCGAGGTCTCGTAACTTTGTTGACGTTTTTAGCGGAAGTGGCGGAATTGGTAGACGCGCACGTTTGAGGGGCGTGTGAGGCAACTCGTACGGGTTCAAGTCCCGTCTTCCGCACCAATCAAATAGGGAGAGAGCACAATGAGAGAGCGAATGTTGAAAGCGACGATGATCGTCTTTCTTTTCGCGGCGTCGGTCGCGGCTCAGCAAATGAGTCCGGAAGCCGGCAAGTTCTACAACGAAGGCAACGCGAAACTCAAAGCGGGCGCCTACGGCGAAGCTATCGATCTCTATGGACAAGCCCTCGGCGTCGAAGAGCATTGGATGATCTACTTCCAGAAGGGCAAAGCTCATCAGAAGAAAGGTCAGATGGAAGAGTCGCTCGAAAGCTACAACTCGGTCGTTCGTCTTCAACCCGAACTCGACCTCGCGTATCTCGGCAGAGGCGGCACGTTCTATCGGATGGGACAAATGCAAAAGGCGATCGACGACTTTAAGCAAGTTATCGAGCTGACCGACAAGAACAAGCGGAAAGAGCAAGCCAAAGGCAATATTGCTCGCGCATACGCCAAGCTCGGTAGCGACGCGATGGCGAATCTCGATTATAACGACGCGATCGGCTACTTCAACCAAGCGATTGAATACGACGACTACGACGCCGCCTATCTTGGATTGGCGCGCGCCTATAGCGAAACGGGCGCGTGGCAGAAGTCGATAAACGCGGCGCAGAAAGCGCTCGATCACCGCAACCGCGTTTCCAAAGGCGGACCGCACTACTTCATGGGGCTCGCCTATAAGAATCTCGGCAACAACGCCAAAGCCAAAGAGCATCTGCGGCAAGCGTCCGGAGACACTCAATACGGGAGCGTCGCTAAATACGAACTGGACACGCTCTAAGCGCGACGCAGATAATTAGTATTACGAGCCCTCGTAGAAACGCGAGGGCTTTTCTATATTGAGCGATTCAATCTCTTATGTCGCTTAGCTTCTTCCAAAACTCGACGACCGCCGCCTTGGCGTTGCTACTCGGAACGATCTCCGTCGCCGCGATCGCGCTCGAGTCCGTCGCCAAGCGTCGCCCCGCGTCGGGATTCGCCGCCCGCAAGGCGCTACACCTCGTCGTCGGATTAGTTATCGCGACCATGCCCGCGTTCCCGATTTCCCGCGAAGCGCTCGTCGTCGTGGGCGTCGTCGTAACCGCGACGTTGTGGCTCGCCAAGCGTTACCGATTCTTTGCCTCCATCGACGGGGGCGACAATCAAAGCGCGGGGTTGCCGCTCTTCGCTTTCGCGTTCACCCTCCTTGTTCTCTTCTACGACCGCGCGCCGTGGATTATGTCCGGCTCGATTCTTACGCTCGCCGTGTCGGACGCGGCGGCGGCGGTCTTCGGCGAGCGGTTCGGGAACCGTTACTACCGTCTCGGTCGCGATAAGAAGTCGTTCGTCGGCAACGCGGCGTTCGTTTTTTCGGCGCTTCTCGTTTGGGCGAGTTTCACCGTTCCCTCGATCGGCGAGGGGATACTCGGATTCGAGTCGGCGCCTCGGCTCGACGCGACCTACCTGGCGGCGGGCGCGCTCGTGGCGGCAACGCTCGCGGCCGTCGAGGCGGTTTCCTCCCGCGGGTTCGATAACCTTACCGTTCCGCTCGCGGCGGCGTTTCTGTATTGGTTGACGCTCCCCGCGCCCGATCCCGCGTTTCTCCGCGACTACGCGCTCGGCGCCGCGTTCGGCGTCGGCGTCGCTCTCGCGTCGTATCGGTTGCGGTTTTTGGCGGCGAGCGGCGCGGCGGCGACGGCGCTCTTGGCGACGCTAATCTACGCCGTCGGGGGATTGACGTGGACGATCCCGATGATCGTGTTTTTCGTCGCCTCGAGCGCGCTCTCGAAGATTCGTAAACGCGCGCAAATCGACGAGGCGCTTACGAGCGAGAAGACGGGGACGCGCGATCTAACGCAAGTATTCGCGAACGGAGGCGCGGCGGGGGCGTGCGCGGCGGGCTACGCGGTGGCGCCCGATCCGCTTTGGTTCGTCGCTTATTGCGGCGCGATAGCGGCGGCATGCGCGGATACGTGGAGCACGGAGATCGGCACGATGAAGCCGAGACGGACGCGGCATTTCTTTACGCTGAAGCCCGTGCCGCAAGGCGAGAGCGGCGGCGTGTCGGCGGTCGGGACGTTGGGGGGCGCGGCGGGCGCCTCGGCAATCGCCGCGACGGCGGCTTTCTTCCTTACCGATATTTATCTTATCTTTATAGTTTTGATCGCGGGCGTTTTCGGGGGATTGTT